>NZ_JAAKVU010000006.1:0-255959 GCF_049175815.1 Aeromonas sp. 600276
TTGTACCACACCAGCAGCTCGCACGGCTGGTCCAGCACGGCGCCAAAGTCGATGTCGGGCTGGGCGCTTGCCAGCTCCAGGCGCAGGTTGAACGGCCGGTTCAGCGCTTCATCAAGCGCAAACTCGGCCACCACGAAAGTGTTTTCGGGCAGAGCCCCCACCTTGACGGTAAATTGTAATCCTGTGCTGTCTGCCATCGTTACTCGCCCCTGAGATATCGTGCAGCCCCATCAGGCGGGGCACTTCAAGCCGTGTGAGAGATCCGCCTTCGCCCCGGTTTTTCTGACACCATGGCTACCGCACGCCCTTGACGGCGTGCGGCAAGACGTAAACTCGGATTTTTTCTTGTGCCCCCTCACCTCAGGCAAACGGGCAAAGGAAAAAACGCGTGTATTGAAACGGAGCGGAAAATGCCAGAAACGGCAAAAGGGCACCGCAAGCAGTGCCCTTTGACTGAGAATTACGCTTCGATCGGCGCGCGCCAGTCGTCCGCACCGGAGGTACCGGCAACGGTGTGCTCCCAATCGATCTTGCGATAGGCCATGGAGACCTGGATCAGCTGGGTGAAGTCAGACTTCGCCGGATCCTGGCAGTGCGGCATCTGGCAGTCGATGTCGACGATGGTGGCGTCGGTCAGCACGGTAGAGAAGAAGTGCTCCTGCTTGCCCTCGACGGAGGTGCGGTACCACTTCAGGGTCACTTTCGGCAGCATCTCGCCGGAAGCCAGCGCGTTGTACATCAGCGGCACGGCCTTGTTCAGCGCAACGGTGAACTTGAACGGCTTGTGGACACGCTGGCCAGCAGGCTGACCGGATTGCGGATCGGTCGGGACGGTCACGACGTGCTGGAACTCTTGCACCAGCATCTCGTCTTCGTGGCCCTGCACGAAGATGTTGCCGACGGAATCGGAGGTGAAGGCACCAGCCGTGATGTTGCCCTGAGTTTTACCTTCGATGCTGATATAACATGGAGTTGGCATGGAATTGCTCCTGATTGGTTGAACGGTAATGACACTCGAGCGAATCCGTTAGCAGTGACCATGCCAATTCATTTTATTGTTTTAAAACAATAGGTTGAATCAATTATTAATCAGGCCATCATCGCAATGACGCAACAAGTTGCGCATTTGAGATATTAATCTAGATAAAGTTGCATATGCAGAATAAAAAACTGTAAATTCCGCAATACATTGCGCAAGCCAGAACTTATTTCAACCTGATGACCCGCACGGATGTGATAGCGACTAAGCCGTGTGTTGATAATGGGAAACATCGGGGATCCGGCAGCCCGTCGATACAACCTGGTTATGGATGATGGAAAACTGTGGCGGCGACAACCCGCGAGGTCGACCTGTTATTTTCCCATCGATATATCATCTGACACCTGACTCGCGCCAGCAGGCAAGATGCCCAGACGGTTACAGGATACAAGGCGCCACTCCCAGCCACGCACCAGCCTGATACACAAAAGCCCGGCCAGAGGTCGGGCTTTTGTGTTTACCGCAGGCAGCTATGACCGGTCCTACAAAGCAAAAACCGAGCGTCAGCCCGGTTTTTTATATTTGGCAGTGAGGCAGACTGAATCGCCACTGGATGGCGTCCGTATCTACCGGCGGTTGTTTTCTGTACAACCGAGCCTGAATCAAATGTGCTTCGGCATGATTCCGCCTGGCTGCCTGCTCAAACCAATCGAGACATTCACTGACCAACTTGCCTTGATGCTGCTCCTGCACATTAGACGATAGCTGGCATTTGATTAGCCTTGCCTGTCAGGCTGCTTGCGGCAATTGATCCTGATAGATCTTTTGCCACTTGGTATGCTCAGCCTTATCGCCTCTGACCTGTCAGAAAGCACAGATGCTCTCGGCCAATTCTGCGGCCATGGCATGATCGTTATCAAGACGGCAAATCAGATACTGGGCCAGCCAGTTTTGGTACTGCTTCACGCTGCTGCTTCCTCATCAGCTTCCACCGTCTCAATGCCACGGGGGACGAAGAAGTTGTTGCTGCGGAGCATGGTATGGGCCTGAGCGTGGAGCGTGGCGTGCTTGAGCTCCTTCGAGCTGAAGTCATGCATGAAATAGTTGAAGAATGCGTCAACAACACGTGGAACTCGTAGGGATTCATTAAAGTTCAACACTATTTTGGCTGCCTGCACTGTCTTGCTCCATGTCGGTTGATTCGCCACTATGGCTTCTGCGTCCCTGCCAACCTGCTCAAGCCAACCCCAACGCTCCTTGAGTTCATCGCGTTCACTACCACGAGCAACCTCGAGACGAGCCCGGTAGTCGAACAGCTTTTCTCCGAGCCAGATGCAGTAACAGTTCATATGCCTCTCGAAACCTGCTGGAGTCGGGTCGGCCCGACCTGCCCACTTCTGGTAATAGTCGCTGAAATCCTGCACCGAGCGTCCAGCCAGGTTGTCCAGCATAACGAAGTAGCTCGCCACATATGGGTCATTTTTGTCCAGCGTGCGGAAGTTAGGGAACGGCACCTGAGCCCGACGAGCGGTATCAAACATCTTTCTAAGCGGCACCCGGCAAAGCTCGGCACTGGGCCGCTGTTCATTAGGCAGCAGACCCCCAGTAACATCCTCGCTGATGCCAGGGCAGAGCTCCTCCCGCCAACCTGACTTGAGCGGCCCAAGGGGTAGCAGTGGGCGATAGTCACGGCGCTCGTGGGCAGCCACCAGATGCAGGGCTCGCTTGACGGCAGGGTGAAGGGGCTTGTTATAGTCGATCACCTTGGCACCCGCTACCACGCCTAACGGCACGCCAGCCGGATTCTTGGTCAACAAACCTGCCCAGTCAGACACTTCAGCAACAGTGTCCCCCATATCGAGCAGGCTACGCCGTGAGTTGTCGAAGAGGCCAGCGAAGATCACCTCGACCTTGCTCTCCTCATAGCGGTACTCGTTGCCCACCTTGGTACAGACCGAATCCAGCAGCTCCTCGATAAAGCGGCGAGCAAGAGCCGCCCCCAGATCGGCCCCGAAGACCGACACCTGGATCAGCTTGATGGGAAGCTGGTTAAGCTTCTGCACATCAGAAACGGCCAGTTTGAAATTGTTCTTGGCATAATCGACCCTGGCGTCCACCCCTGTCATCAACAGGTCAGCGACCAACGGATTATCCCGGATAGGAGCTACCGCTTCGACCAGTGCTCGCTTAGCCGCATTTTTGGCGGCGGAGAATGATGCCTCGAAACTACTCTTCAGGGTCAGCATGTCGCCGAGCTTGTTGGTCAGAACCTTGCTCCAATCCCCCTTGACGGCCTCGACCACCGTTTCTTTAGCCTGACTTTTCAAATCGTCAAGGTAATCGCCAGCCAACGCCTTCTGCCTTGCATCAAGAATACTGTCCAGTTGCTCGGAGGTCGTATCGTTGAGCTCTGTGCCCAAGCCTGGAATGTAAACCTTGGCGTATGAATAAGAGGAGGTGAGTGGAGCCTTAATTTCCTCTGGATGGGCTCGAAACAGACGTCCAACATTGGTCAGCCGCCGGATCTCTTCATCTGTGTAGATATTCCGCTTGGTGCCATCGAAGAAGAAACCTATTTGCAAGGCCAATGAACAGGTGCCGATCCCCGCCTGATGAAGGCTCTCTTCTCGACCAATACGGCACTTCAGGTCATCCCTATCCACCATCACTATTTCCTCGTCCGATAGGTATCAACAATGCTATCCAGCTCAACAGGGCAGCTATGGGCCCAACGAATCATCGGGGTATTATCGGGCAGTATCAGTACACAAAAATCATCCTGCCCCTTCTCCCGCTTGGGCATGGGCAGGGTGACAGAGTGCTTTTCTGGCCGCAGCCCTTCCTTGTCCAATTGGTCTCGCGTGGTACTCAGCAACCAGTCGATCTTCACAGTATCGCCATCTAGCCGATAGGGGCCTGCACGTCCGCCACCGCCGGCACCGAATCCATCAAACGCCAACGTGTTGCTCCCCATCTTGCCATTGACATAGACGTAGCTGATGGGGCGATCGATCACCGACATAAGCACGATAGAGGCCCCGCCATGTCGCTCCTGCAGCAGAAAC
Organism: Aeromonas sp. 600276; assembly: GCF_049175815.1. NCBI lineage: Bacteria > Pseudomonadati > Pseudomonadota > Gammaproteobacteria > Aeromonadales > Aeromonadaceae > Aeromonas > Aeromonas sp. 600276. The sequence continues at coordinate 4,045 of NZ_JAAKVU010000006.1, forward strand.
GTCCATCCCAGCCAGAGCACCAACACAATGGCACTCAGCCAGCGTCCCCAACGAGGCATCAAGTCCCACGCAGCCGTGGCCATCGTGGAGATAAATCGTGTCAGGCTTCTTTCTACTGTCATACTTGTCTCTTTCATTTTTCCTGGGCCAAACGCTCAACCTGCGAGCTGGTGCCGATGTCCACTTGATGGAGGCTTTCTTCACGTTCAATACGGCACTTCAGATCATCCCTATCCACCATCACTATTTCCTCGTCCGATAGTTATCAATCACGTCATTCATCACAGGCTCAGCCCAACCTCCCCATCGCACCATCACTTTGTTGTCGGGCAAAAAGAGGACATGAAAGTTATTCTGCCCCTTTTCCCGCTTGGGCATGGGCAAGGTGAGCGAGTGTTTTTCAAATCGGTAGCCTGCTTTTTCTTGCTCCTCGGTCATATCGAGTTCCCAATCGATCTTCACCGTATCGCCATCGATCCGATAGGGGCCCGCACTACCGCCCCCACCAGCACTGAACCCGTCAAATGCAAACGTGTTGCTCCCCATCTTGCCATTGACGTAGACGTAACTGATGGGGCGGTCGATCACAGAATGGACCACGATAGAGGCCCCGCCATGTTGCTCCTGCAGCAGAAACGTCCATCCCAGCCAGAGCACCAGTACAATGGCACTCAACCAACGCCCCCAGCGGGGCATCAAGTCCCACGCAGCCGTGGCCATCGTGGAGATAAATCGTGTCAGGCTTCTTTCTACTGTCATGCTGATTGCTTGAGTTGCTCCAAGGATGAGCGCCCACCTTCCAGATAGGCCAATCCCCAGAGCATTAACTGAGCGTCGCTTGCCCCTGCCTGCTTGGCCTTGTCGAGTGCCTTGCGAACCATGGCCATCCGCTCACAAGGCGGAAACTGAGCAATATTATCCCCTGATTGCCAGAGAGCCAGCAGTCGATGGGCTTGCGGTGATCCTTCCAATGCTTGATAGAGTGCCGGGGTCAGCTGTACCAGAACTGGTTCTGCCGGGGGGACAGACAAGTCCAGCTCACGCCAGTTGCCATTGCACTCCCGCAGCCACCAACGGCTGATGCCACCAAAGATACCGCCAAGCCAGGGGGCATCCTGCTGCTCAAGCAGCAAGGGCAAGGCATCAGGGGTATAGAACCGCAGCAGTATACTGAACTTGCCGTTTGGCTCTATCACTCTTGCTCCCAGAGCCAACTGCTCTTGCAGTGCTTCTACAGGTCGCTCGCTGTCTATCAGACCCACGACATGCCCCTGCTCGGCGAGTTCGGCAAGCAAGCCTTCATCCTGTTGTGAGCACTGCCAGAGCCAGGGGCCCAGATTGACCAGCTCAAACAGGTCGTCATAAAGATAGAGCGGCAAAAACAGCCCCTCACTCAGCCTCTCTCGTTGCTCGGCACTGAGATGGGCCGCTTCGAGAAGGGCTACCGTCTTTCCTTCACGCCAGATTGATTCAGGTAGCATCTTACTCTCCCTTTACCACTGCATCGCCCTGAGCCATGGCTCTCAGCATGCAAGGGATGCAGACAGGTTTCTCCATGGGCGGAAACGCCTTTAACAAGGCCTCTGTACTCGTCTGCGTTGGGATTTGTGGCACGATAGTGACATGCTCCGGAGAGGGTTCCGTAGCGACAACTTTCGGTAAGAATGGGGCCTGTCCACCCCAGCCGGAACCATTACCGGGGCTACCGCCAGAGTTCATCTTGATGGAGGGACCGACCAGGGTGACGCCGCTCGGGTCAACCTTCACAAAGCTGCCGCCCACTTTGAGGGTAATTTCCGCTCCAGCCTCCAGCACGACCTTTTGACCCGACTTGAAGTGAATTTCCTGACCCGCCTCAACCAATAGCGCCTGTGCGATTTTCTGGTGGAGCGATGCATCCACGGTGAGGGAATAGTCGGCTTTTATCTGGTCGCGCTTCTCGCCCTCCACCGTCAGGTGGTCATTAGCCTTGATGCGGGTCACTCGCTCGTTGTCGATATCGGTGTGCTGGTCGTGCTTGATATGCCAAGCCGCGTCGTTCTCTATCAGCACGTTCAGATCTTTCTGACCGTGGATGTAAATCTCTTCCTGCCCCGCCTGGTCTTCAAAGCGCAGCTCGTTGAAGCCCTCCCCCTGGTGGGTTTCGGTGCGCAACACGGTGCGGGTCTTGTTGGCCGGCAACTCGTAGGGCGGGCGGTTGGTGGCGTGATAGGTGCGACCAGTGACGATGGGTTGGTCCGGGTCCCCTTCCAGAAAGCTCACGATAACTTCGTGGCCGATACGCGGGATGGCCATCATGCCGTACTGCCCCCCGGCCCAGCCCTGGCTCACCCGCACCCAGCAGGAGCTTTGGTCGTTGGAGCTGCCATATCTGTCCCACGGGAACTGCAGCTTCACCCGGCCGTGTTCGTCGCAGTAAATCTCCTCCCCCTCGGGCCCCACCACCATGGCGATTTGCGGGCCATCCACCATGGGCTTGTGAGGGGCTTCCGGGCTGCCTATGCGCACTCGCCAGGTGGTGCTGGCTTTCACCACCCCAAATTCGTTGTGATAGACGGTGGGGCCACTGCCCCCTTCCTCTTCCAGTGCCTGTGGCTGCAAGCCGGTGTGCTGGATACGCACGATTTGCCAGTCGGTGTTGAGGCTGCCGTTGGGGTGTTCGGTGAGCGAGAAGCTCTGCCCCGGCTGCAAGGCCGCGCAGTTGGACTTGCCACTTCCGGCTACTGCATCGTTGCGCAGCGCATCCAGCCGATGTTGGGCAAACGCCTTGCCGCTCGGGTCCGCTTTGTAGCGACCCGGAAAATCGAAGTGCTGGTAGGTGTCGCGCTGGTGCTCGAGTTCTGCACCCTGTTTCTTGTGGGATAAGCCGTAGGCCGGGGTCTTGAAGCTGTAGTCTTTCAGCTCCACATCAGAGGGGCGCACCGCCTCCCGGTAGTGGAACTGCCGCACATAGGGCCCCTGCTCTAGCGAGCGGTTGCCGAGGTTGAAGAAGAGCTCGGGGCCGGCAGTCAGGGCGGCTGCGTCATCGGCAAAGACGATGCGATGCTTGCCCACTTCAAACTCGTGGAAGTAGAACATCCCCTCTTCGGCGGCGAGGCGGTTCACGAAATCGAGGTCGGTTTCCCGATACTGAACGCAGTACTCCCGCTTGGCGTGCTCGTTTTTCAGCGCAAAGGCGTAGTCGGTGATGCCGTGCTCTTGCAGAAGAATGCTGAGAATTTCATCGGGCTTTTGCGCCTGAAAGATGCGGGAGTTCTGACGTAAAGAGAGTCGCCACAACGCCGGCTGCACCAGCAGCTGATAGCGGGTGCGGCGAAAGCCGCTGTCCCCCTGCGCGAAGTCACTGACCACCCCGCATACCCGGCGCTGCAGCTCGCCGTTGTACCACACCAGCAGCTCGCACGGCTGGTCCAACGCGGCACCGAAGTCGATGTCCGGTTGCTGGCTGGCTACTTCCAGGTGGAGGCTAAACGGGCGGTTCAAGCCCTCATCCAGCTTGAAGCTCGCGACCGCAAAGGTGTTGTCAGCCAGAGCGCCAACCTTGGCGGTGAATTGTAATCCTGTGCTCTGTGCCATGACCTTGTTCCTTATCCTGCCTGTCCACTGCCCGAACCAATTACCACGCCACCACAATCCACAGCGGTGCCTGTGACAGCGATGGGCTTGCCGTTTACCAACACCAAGCCGACCCCACCGGCAATGGCGCGGGGATGAGGCGGGTTGTTGGGCTTGTCATGGGGGGCAAGCGGGTCACCCTGGCGGGCCACCGGCTTGCCATCGAGGAACACGTCAGGACTGGCGGCTATCACCGGGGTCGGTGGAAAGCCATCGTGGTCGGTGCCGATGTCACCGAGCAGTGCAATGGAGGGACACATAATTCAAACCTCTTGTGTGCTTTGCCATCACTCCGCTCACAAGGCCAGAACTGGGGGATGGCAAAACATAAAAGCTCCGGTAGCCCACGGCTGGCCGGAGAAAGCACGGGCTGATAGGCCGGTAACTTACCGGCCAGACAGTACAAGATTTACTACAAGGAATACCAAAGTAAGAAAGGGAGGCTTAGGCCTCGATAGGCGCACGCCAGTCATCGCTACCAGAGGTACCGGCAACGGTGTGTTCCCAGTCAATCTTGCGGTAAGCCAGAGAGACCTGGATCAGCTGGGTGAAGTCAGACTTCGCCGGATCCTGGCAATGGGGCATCTGGCAGTCGATGTCAACGATGGTGGCATCGGTCAGCACGGTAGAGAAGAAGTGCTCCTGCTTGCCCTCGACAGAGGTGCGGTACCACTTCAGGGTCACTTTCGGCAGCATTTCGCCGGACGCCAGGGAGTTGTACATCAACGGCACAGCTTTGTTCAGTGCAACGGTGAACTTGAACGGCTTGTGGACACGCTGACCAGCAGGCTGACCGGATTGCGGGTCAGTTGGGACGGTCACGACGTGCTGGAACTCTTGTACCAGCATCTCGTCTTCATGGCCCTGCACGAAGATGTTGCCGACGGAATCGGAAGTGAAGGCACCTGCGGTGATATTGCCCTGGGTTTTACCTTCGATGCTGATATAACATGGAGTTGGCATGGAATTGCTCCTGATTGGTTGAACGGTAATGACACTCGACCGAATCCGTTAGCAGTGACCATGCCAATTCATTTTATTGTTTTAAAACAATAGTTTGAGTCAATTACCAATCAATCCATTATCGCAATAACGCAACAAGTTGCGCATCCGATATATTCATCCAGATAAAGTTGCATATGCAGAATAAGAAACTGGAAATTCCGCAATGCATTGCGCAAGTCAGAACTTATTTCAACCTGATGATCCGCACGGGTTTGATGGCAACTGAGCAGTACGTTGACAATAGAAAACATCGGGGGCCGGCTGCCGTTCATCGCAGCAAGCTGCTCTGCTCGAACCCGGCGAGGGTTCTCACCCTCTCTCTGTGGGCATCAGATTTGCTGTGCTCCCAAAAGCAAAAAACCGACCATCGGGTCGGCTTTTCAATCTGTACGCTGGGTCGGGATTGACTCGCACCATCCCTGGCGCTCGCCCTGCGGGCGGTCCTGGCCGTCCAGGCGGGCTATCCTGCCCACTTGTCGAACTAGGGCCCGAACCGAGCCGCCCATCATCGGATAAAGCAAAAGGCCCCGTCTTGCGACGGGGCCTTTTGCTTTATTTGGCGGTGAGGGAGGGATTCGAACCCTCGATACGTTGCCGTATACACACTTTCCAGGCGTGCTCCTTCAGCCACTCGGACACCTCACCAAATTTTTACTTCTTGAAGTGGCTTTCGGAGCACGCTGCGCGTGCATCTTGCCGACTTCGTCGGTGGGCAGCCTCTCGGACACCTCACCAAAGTTTGGTCTGTTGTTTAACGTGCTCAGCCAGCACGTCGTTCGTTGCGCCGTTACGCTGGAACGGGGCGTAATTTAGGGGAAAGCCCCGCCGGCGTCAACGGCTTTTTGCATCATGCGAACCGTTCGCACATTTAACGCACAAATCAGTGCACAGACTCCGGTGCGACCTGGATTTCCGGCAGATTCAGGAAGCCCAACCGCTCGCATTCGGAGACCACTTCATGGGTCGCGGCTATGGTGCTCTCGACAAATAGCAGGAACTGCTCGACGGAGAGCCCCGCCTTGGTAAAGACGGTATGCCCCACCACCAGCCGCGGCAGGTTGTCATCGATGATGTCGAGGAACACTTTGAGCGACGGGTACTGCATGTTGAGGCGACCCAGCTCGGCCACCAGCGGCAGCAAGGCGGAGGGACGCACCTCCAGCTCGGATGAAAACAGCACCCCTTCCTCTTCGACGAAGATCCGGCTCTCCTGGATGCCCTCGACGGACTGCAGGGAGACGATGTGGATACCATGGCACTGATCACAGACATAGTGCTCGATACGAGCCTGCTGCAACCAACGCATTATCATTTCGGAGCTGGGGATATTCATCATTTCCACGACACAATTGGGATCAAGGGGCGCAGTCTAAACCAATTTTCCGGCAACCAAAAGCGCACTGGCCGGATAAGCACGGCCCTCGCTTCTTTTTGGCAAGCAGCCTGCATATACTCAGCCCATTCCAGCGCCACACTCGCCCCACAGGGGGCTAAATGACCATCCAAGAAAAGTACCGTCTGCATCTGAAGTCCCTCTCGGATGAACTCTTGATCCTGCAAAAGCCCATCCGCATTCTGGATGCCATCAAATGGCCCCGTCACCTGCAGGCCGACTTTCTGGCCAGCGGAGGGCGCACGCTGCCGGCCGTCGACAAGGCCTTCTATGATGGCCTTCCCCTCGGCTTCGATCCCCGCAACAAGTACCTGGAGCTCAAGGAGCTGAGGGACAGGATCCGGCGCCGGCTTGGCCCCCAGGATGAGCTTGGCCGCATCCTGCAGGAGACGGTGGATCAGTACATGGTAGTCATCGAGATGCTGCGCCAACGCGGGCAACCGGACTTTCTGCGCTACAGCCGGCTGCTGTACGGTTCGGCCGGCGATCACCTGCGCGGCGATCGCAAGACCCTCAAGGAGCTGGGAGCCAGGCTGTGCGACATCTTCTCCCTGCCCGGCGCCCGCCACCTGGTGCGCCCCTACCCCAAGGAGTTCGAGGGGGAAGCGGCGGTGGCCAGGTTGCAGGGCAAGCTGTCGAACTACTTCAGTGACGGCACAGTGCAGGTCAAGCTGAGCGATGGCATCGTCTCCGATGCCGCGGCCGGCGGCGATTACATCAAGCTCAACTCCCACGCCCGCTTCTCCGAACTCGACCTGCAAGTACTGGAGGTCCATGAGGGCTGGGTGCATGTGGGCACAACCCTCAACGGGCGCCAGCAACCCTATGCCACCTGGCTCAGTGCCGGCTCGCCGCGCATCACCGCCTGTCAGGAGGGGTTGGCGGTGCTGATAGAGACACTCACCTTCAGCTCCTTTCCGGACAGGGCCAAGCGCATCTCGGATCGGGTGATGGCCATCGACATGGCGGAGCGCGGCGCCGACTTCATCGAGGTGTTCCGCCATTTCGTCGATCAGGGTGCCAGCGAGCACGATGCCTACAAGATCACCCAGCGGGTGTTTCGCGGAGGCATGGTCGAGGGGGGGGCCTGCTTCACCAAGGATCTCTCCTATGTGAAAGGCTATGTGGAGACGGTCAACTTCATCCGCAGCGCCGTGCTGGAGGGCGTCCCCGAGATCCTGCCCATGCTGTTTGTCGGCAAGGTGACCCTGGACGACATCCCGGTGCTCTATCAGCACTATCTGGAGGGGCTCATCAGTACGCCCCGTTATCTGCCCCCCATGTTTCGCGATCTCACCGGCCTCTACGTCTGGTTCGGCTTCGCCTCCGGCATGTCGCTGGTGGATATCGGCCGGGTACAGCAGCACTTTCGCCAGCTGTTCCACCGCCTGCCGGTGGCCGATCCCATCATAGCCCCGGTCGATATCGAGATAGATTGACCCCTCGGAAACAAGCAAGGCGCCAGATTGGCGCCTTGCTTGTTCATGTTATCCCCATCAGCCGCGGGTTATTTGAAGGCCCGCCCTTCCAGATAGTGTTTGCGGCACAGGGAGACATAGCGATCGTTGCCACCGATCTCCACCTGCTCGCCATCTCGCATCACCTGGCCTGCTTCGTTGACCCGGGAGTTCATGTGCGCCTTGTTGCCGCACCAGCAGATGCTTTTGAGCTCCTCGAACTTGTCGGCCAGACAGAGCAGGTGATAGGAGCCGGGAAACAGCTCGCCGCGAAAATCGGTCTTGAGGCCGTAGGCGATCACCGGGATGTCCTGCTCGTCGACGATACGGGCCAGCTGATAGACCTGCTCCCTGGTCAGGAACTGGGCCTCATCGACGATGAACACATCGATACGTTTCTCGGCATGACGGGCTTTCACCATCTCGAACAGATCACAGCTCTCTCTGAACACTTCTACTCTCAGCTCCAACCCCACCCGGGCGCTGATCACCCCGACCCCGAAGCGGTCGTCGATGGCGGGTGTCATGGCCAAGGGATGCATGCCCCGCTCCAGATAGTTGAAGTGCGCCTGAATGAGCTGGGTCGATTTGCCTGAATTCATGGTGGCAAACTTGTAGTGCAGTGAAGCCATGATACTGTTCCGAAACTGAATTTATGGGGCGCATGCTAACCAAAGCCCCCAACAAAACCAAGGGGCCTTGCGGCCCCTTGTACGTTTTAAGCAACTGCCAGGTCCGCCTGGGACCTTGCCTTGCGCAAATGGTAGCTGGAGAAGATGACGAACCAGAGGGCGCTCACGCTGAAGCCTGCCAGCACCGAGTGCATCAGCCCCATCACCAGATACCCGAGGGCGGCGCCAAAGGCGATGGCCAGGGCATAGGGCAGCTGGGTCATCACGTGATCGATGTGATGGCAACCGGCGCCGGTGGCCGACAGAATACTGGTGCTGGAGATGGGCGAGCTGTGATCCCCGAACACCGAACCCGCCAGCACGGCGGCCAGCATCGGCAGCATCAGGGCCGCATCGCTGGCCGCCGCCATGTCACCCGCCAGCGGCAGCATGATGCCGAAGGTGCCCCAGCTGGTGCCGGTGGCAAACGCCATGGCGCAGGAGAGCACGAACACCACGGCCGGCAGCACTTCCACCGGCAGATTGCCGTTGGCCAGGGAGGCCAGGTACTTGCCGGTCTCCACATCGCGCACCACGGCGCCAATGGTCCAGGCAAACAGCAGGATGTTGATGGCCGGCAGCATGGCCATCACCCCTTGCGGCGCGGCCTTGAGCCAGTTCTTGGCACCGAGCTTCAGACGCATGGCCAGACCGATGGAAACCACCAGACTGCACAGGGCGCCGTAGACCAGGGAGGAACCCACGTTGGTATTCTCGAACGAGCCAAGGACGCTGAACGGCTCGCCATTGGCGGCCAGCACGGCGGCACCGGAGTCGATCATGAAGTAGACGGTGGCCGCGGTCAGGGTCAGGATCGGCAGCACCATGTCGATCATGCCGCCGTTGCTCTCCTCCGGGCTCTCCATGTCCAGACCGATGGGCCGGCCTTTGGACTCATCCCACAGCTTGCCTTCCAGCGCCCACTGCTCGTGCTGGCGCATCGGACCGATATCGAGCTGAAACGCGATCACCACCAGCACCATGATGAGGGTGAACACCGCATAGAGGTTCATCGGGATCATCTCGACGAAGGCGGAGATGGGGCTCTGCCCGGTGATGCCGTGAGCCGTCATGATGCCGCCCACCAGAGCGATGATGTAAGCCCCCCAGGAGGAGATGGGCATCAGCACGCAGACCGGCGCCGCGGTGGAGTCCAGCAAGTAGGCCAGCTTGGCGCGGGAGATCTGGAAGCGGTCGGTAACCGGACGGCAGATAGCCCCCACCGACAGACTGTGGAAGAAGTCGTCGATGAAGAAGGCAAACACCATCATGCCGGTGAGCGCCTTGGCCCCCTTGCGGGTCTTGGCGCGCTTGGCAGCCCACTCGGCAAACGCCCGGGTCGCACCGGAGACGCTCATCAGGCTGATGAGGCCGCCCAGCAGCAGCATGAACAGCAGCATATTGATGTTGTCACGGTTGAGCGCCCCGTCGACCCAGAAGATCTTGAGCACTGTGTTCAACATGTAATGCAGGGAGTCGAGGGGGGAAAACTGGTTCAGCAGCAGGCTGCCGGTAACGATACCGACGCCAAGCGACAGCAGCACACGGCGGGTGAGGATCGCCAGTGCGACGGCCAGCAGAGGAGGAATGATTGACCAACCGGAGTCGGCGTAGTGAACGATGTCCATGATCTCTTTGCACCTAAAGACAGCAGGTGGAGATCTACCGAGAGGATAAAGAAACAAAACCCATGGGGAGGTAATACTCCTCAGCCCCTTCAGGTAGCGCTCCATAGTGGATGACTATGGCAGTCCTGCACCTATTAGATGCAGAACCAGCAGCCCGGTATGATGGCCTGGCCACTTCGGCGCTGACTCCTTTCCTTGTGCATCATCGGCATCACCCTCCGCACAAGTAGTCATAGGCAGCGCGCCTCTACTTAAAGGTATTCGAGGCACATTTTATCGTGCCGACACGTTATAGCAAGTTTTTTGATTAAATCCCCAAGCAAGCAAGATCAAAAGGGCAAAGAGGTAGTCAAATGGTGCAAACATTATGACTTTGTCGCTATTTTCATCTACTTGGAACTCAGTCGAGTATGCCACTGGCCAATATTGCTGAATCGGGCCTGAATTCAATTGCATTACTTAATTCCAAGCATGAATTTATTAATTCGACTCGCTTGACTTAATCCCGAACGGCCGTATAAATTAGCCAAAATAACTATTTTTATTTAATTCACTCTTTTGCTCGCGTGGTGAACACTATGAACGAATTTTTGAAAGTACTGCTGAATATCCGTAGCCTGCGCGCCGCTTGCCGTGAGCTGACGCTGGAACAATTGGAAGAAGGCTTGGAAAAGCTCTCCGCGATTGTCGGCGAACGCCAGCAGGATGAAGCCGCCGAGCGTCAGGCTCGTGAAGAACATCAGCGCAAAATTAATGAATATGCCGAAATGCTGAAAGCCGCCGGTATTGATCCTGCTGAACTGGTTGGCACAGTCGCAGCCGAACCGGCCAAGGCGACCAAGAGCAAACGTGCCCCTCGCCCGGCCAAATATCGCTATATGGACAACGGCGTGGAAAAAACCTGGACCGGTCAGGGTCGCATGCCGTCCGTGATTGCCAAGGCGGTCGCCGAAGGTAAATCCGTCGAAGACTTTGCCATCTGATAAAACAGCATTGGCCCAATAAAAAACCTCGCCTTGCGAGGTTTTTTATTGCCTGCGGCCTGCCGTCACTCCCGCTCTGCCGCCTTGACCCAGAGCACTTCGGGCGTCGCGGTACAGGCCAGCAGGTAGCGGGAAATGGTGAAGAACCAGTCACTCAGCCGGTTCATGTAGGGCAGAATGGCCGGATTGATCTGCTCGCTGCGACCCAAAGTCAGCAACAGGCGCTCGCAGCGCCGGGTCAGGGTGCGCACCACATGGGCTTGCGCCGCCGCCCGGGAGCCGCTGGGCAGAATGAAATTGCGCAGCAGCGGCAAATTGGCGCTGTAGGCATTGATCTGTTGTTCCAGCCGCAGGGTCCACTCGTTATTCACCTGCCAGATGGCGGCCTCCTGAGCGTCACTGGAAAATGCCAGCTCCCCGCCAAGATCGAACAATTCCTGTTGCAGCAATAACAGGTCTGCCAATAATCCGGTTTCCGCTGCGGGCACCTCGGCAATAAGAAGACCTATATGAGAATTTAATTCATCGATATAGCCGTAGGTTTCCACGCGCATATCGTCTTTGGCCAGTTGCACGCCATCGGCCAGCCGAGTCATGCCCTTGTCGCCCTGCCTCGTATATATTCTCATACCGACATCCTGTTAATAATGGGAACAATCATGGATTCAAGCCCGTTGAGCTTGATTTCATAGGCAAGCGCCAGCGTTTGACCAAGCGATCCGGCCGGGAAACCGGTGCGGGCCAGCCACACCAGATAAGGCTCCGGAATATCGATGATGCGGCGCCCCCGATATTTGCCGTACGGCATCTTGTTGGCCAGAGACAGCAAGACCCGCTCGTCGGACAACCACTCCATTTCAATCGATATCCAGATATTTGTGGGTCTGGATGGAGAGTCGCCAATTGCGGGCAATGCAGGTTGCCATGGCCAGCTGGGTCGCCCTGGGTTTCTGGCTGATGGGTTGCAGTGCAATCACCACGTCGTCGCGCAGACGAGCGGTGGCCAGCAGCGCATCCAGCTCCTCCACGTGGCGCTCGGTGGCTACCGGATGCTTGATCTCGTTGGCTCGCTCAAGGGCTGAGACCAGCACCGGCAACCCACCCTTCATATTGATCTTGGGGGATACGGTGACCCAGGTCTGCTCATGGGTCTTGATCTCGCTGGTACCACTGGTTTCAATCTGCACCTGATAGCCTGCCGCAATGAGGGCGGTAGAGAGATCCTGCAGGTCATAGAGGCAGGGTTCGCCCCCGGTGATCACCACGTGACGCGCCTGATAGCCAAGTTGCTGGAAGCTGGCCAGGATCTGCGCCGTGCTCATCTTGCTCCAGCCATCGGATTCGTTGGAGCAATCGAGCACCGCCTGCACGCCCACTTCACGAGCAGGATCGACCACCCAGGTATGACGGGTATCGCACCAGGGGCATCCCACCGGGCAACCCTGCAGGCGAACGAAAATGGCGGGCAGGCCGGTGAAGACCCCCTCCCCCTGGATGGTCTGGAATATCTCGTTGATTGGGTAGTGCATCTTGGTCACGGCTGGTTGCAAAAGTCGCGGATTATACCCCAAGCATGGCCGAGACGCAGGCTCAGCATCCGCTTTTCTCACCTAGCCCGGTTTTTTGGTGCAGACGCACCAGCACGCCCGCCTTGTCGGCCAGGTACTGCTGCAGGCCACGGCTGCGCAAATCGCAGGCCGGACAGGCGCCGCAGCCATCGCCGGCAATGCCGTTGTAGCAGGTGAGCGTTTGCTGGCGCACGGTATCGAGGTGGCCGTAGTGATCCGCCAGTGCCCAGGTCTCGGCCTTGTCGAGCCACATCAGCGGCGTCTCGAAACGAATGGCGCGATCCAGCCCCAGGGAGACAGCCTGGTTGAGTGCCTTGACGAACTCGTCGCGGCAATCCGGGTAACCGGAGAAATCAGTCTCACACACCCCGGTGATCACCGCTTCGGCGCCCACCTGATAGGCGTAGATGGCGGCCAGGGTCAAAAACAGGATGTTGCGGCCCGGCACGAAGGTATTGGGCAGGCCATTCTCCTGCAGCTCGAAGCTCACCGGGATCTCGTCCCGGGTCAGGGCCGAGATGGCAAGCTCCCCCAGCATGGTCACGTCCATCACCTTGTGGGCGGCGATGCCGAGCCGGTTGGCCAGACGGCGCGCCGTCTCGATCTCTTCACTATGGCGCTGGCCATAATCGAAGGTGATGGCGTGCACCTCGTCATAACGGGACAAGGCCTGGACCAAGCAGGTGGTACTGTCCTGACCACCACTGAATACCACGACGGCTTTTTTCACGTATGTCACTCCTCTGGGCAGTTCAACTGCGTCGGCCCTGGGCAAAATCATGCCACTGCCGGTTCAAATGGGTAAAAAGGGTCATCAGCGGGGCGAAGCGATCGGGTGCGCCCTCCCACTGGGACAACAGATGGTAGCCCGCTTCCAGGGTCGAGAGCGCCTCAGGAAACGGCTTCTTGCGAATGGAATATTGCCCCGCGACGGCATCCAGCCCAATTCGCGGCAACTGCTGCAACTCGGGGTTGCTGTGCAGCATCCGGTAGGCCTTACGCCAGGTGCCATCGAGCAGCAGAAAACAGACTCGGCGAGCCGGCTCGGCCGTCTCCCTCTCTCTCACCTCGGCAAGGGTGATGGCCTCCTCATCCGGCCACAGCAGATAACACTGCAGCGCGGGATCGGCCAACAAGGCCGCCAGCTCGGGGACGTCGGCCACCTGTTCGCCCACATGCAGGCGGGCCTGCGCCAGCGAGGCGGCCAAAAGGACGGCGGTCCCCTTGGGATGACCCACCTCCCCTGGATGCTGCAGGATGTGCAGGGGCGCATGGGGTGAAACCGGCCGAATATAATCGCACAGACAGGCTTTGAGGGCTCTGGTGCAACGTGTACAGTATCGACTCTTGTTGTCGTCGGACTGTTTCATGTTGTCAGAAAAATCAGGATTGCTCTGGGTCATCACGCTTTCACTCGCCAGTTTGCTGCTCTTTTTCACCGTGCCGAATCACCAGCTCTCCTTCGATCGTACCCTGATAGCCCAGGGTGAAGGGTGGCGCATCATAACAGGCAATCTGGCCCACACCAATCTGTGGCACCTGCTGCTCAACCTGAGTGGGCTGTGCGTACTGTACAGCCTGTTTCGCGAATACCTGACAGGCTGTCGCCTGCCGCTGCTGCTGCTGCTGCTGGGGAGCGCCGTCGGGCTCGGCATCTGGTGGTGGTGTCCGCAGACCCAGTGGTACATGGGGCTGTCGGGAGCGCTGCACGGCCTGTTTGTGTGGGGCGCGCTACAGGATATCCGCTATCGCCGCCACTCCGGCTGGTTGATGCTGGCAGGGGTAGCGATCAAGCTTGGGGTGGATTTCTACAGTGCGGGGGAAAGTCCGGTGTCCGCCCTCATCGGGGCCAGGGTACACATTGAATCACATCTGATTGGCTCGGGCGCCGGCCTGTTGCTCGGCCTGCTGCCGGTCACCTTGCGCCCCCACGCCGTCAAGGAGTGAGCCTGCACCGGATGCAATGCCGGCCCCATCGGGCCGGCATTCTCTTTATCAGCGACCCGCCAGCTCTGCGTTGATGCCGGCCAGCATGGCGGCAGGATCGGCCGCCTGGGTGATGGGGCGGCCAATCACCAGATAGTCGGCACCCGCCTCCACTGCCGCCAGCGGCGTCATGACCCGGCGCTGATCCCCGGCAGCCGAGCCGGTGGGGCGGATCCCCGGCGTCACCAGTTTGAACTCGTCACCGAGCAGCGCCTTGAGCTCACGCGCTTCGTTGGCGGAGCAGACCACCCCGTCCAACCCGGCGTTCCTGGTCAATTTGGCCAGCCGGATCACCTGCTCGGCCGGCGTCACATCAAGGCCCAGCGGCGCCATGTCGGACTGCTCCATGCTGGTCAGCACGGTCACCCCGATAAGCAGCGGCGCCTTGTCGCCATAAGGCAGCAGCGCCTCCTTGGCGGCCCGCATCATTCGCTCGCCACCGCTGGCGTGCACGTTCACCATCCAGACGCCGAGTTCGGCACTAGCGGCGACTGCCTTGGCGACGGTGTTGGGAATGTCGTGAAACTTCAGATCCAGAAAGACATCGAACCCCTTGGCAACCAGCTGACGCACGAACTGGGGGCCAAACAGGGTAAACATCTCCTTGCCTACCTTGAGACGGCACTGGGCCGGGGAGATACGTTCAATGAAGGCGAAGGCATCGGCCTCGTGCTGATAATCCAGCGCAACCAGTACTTTGGGATCTAGCATCTCACTTCCTATCGATGGTTATGCGCCGTCCGGAGCGAGTCCGGCCCGGCCTGAAAAAACCAGGCCACAGGGGCCTGGTTGATGACATTGTTGTGGCTCTTACTCCCCGTCCAGACCGCGGATCGGCTTGATAGCTCCCCACTGGCGGCAGGAGGGGCACTGCCAGAACAGGGAGTGGGTGGCAAACCCGCACTGCCGGCACTTGTGAGTGGATTTGATCTTGATCTGCTCGTCGACCAGCGCCTTGAGCATGGTCAGGCTCTCCTTGGCCTGCCCCTCTTCAGCACCACGCAACTGCAGCGCCATCAGGTGCTGGAAGCCGCGTAGCGACGGCGTGCGCCGCAGCTGGCGCAGCACCAGCTCGGAGGCTGCCTCGCGCCCGTTGTGGCGCTCTACATAATCGGCCAGCCGCAAGGTGACCGGGAAGCCGGCCCGCGCCTCCTGGGCCTGGCCGAGCAGCTCGGGGATACGCGCCTCCTCGCCGCACAGTTCCAGACTCTCGCACAGGGGTTCCAGCACTTCGCTCGCGAAATCGATGTCCTGGGTAAGCACTCGCTCAAACTCGCGGGCCGCCTGGCGCGGATCGCCCTCCCCCTTGGCCAGCCAGCCGAGGCCGAGCGAGGCACGCACGCAGTTGCCATCGGCGGTCAGGGCCTTGCGAAAACGCAGCTGGGCCTGCTTGCGATTCTCTTCGCGCAGGGCCATGTCGGCCAGCTCGCACTGGTAATGGGCGATGGTGGGAGCCAGCTTCTTGCCCTGGAATTTTTGCAACTGCTCGCTCACCGCGATCGCCTTCTCCCAATCACGCAACTGCTGGTAGATGAGCTGCAACTGGGCCAGCGCCGTCTCCTCATACTCCCCGTCCTCGGTGAGCTCGAGCCACAGCTTCTCGGCCCGATCGAGCAGGCCGGCGGCCAGGAAGTCCCGCGCCAGCTCCTGCAGGGCGAGCTGACGCTGCTCCATGGTAAGCTGGCGGGTGATGAGGTTCTGGTGGATCTTGATGGCCCGGTCTACCTCACCCCGTTGACGGAACAGGTTGCCGAGGGAGAGGTGGGTTTCGATGGTCTCGCTGTCCACTTCCAGCAGCTGGATAAAGAGATCCACCGCCTTGTCGGATTCGTCGGACAGCAAATAATTGAGACCCGCCACGTACTGGCGGGAAAACTGGTTACTCTGTTTCTGGGTGTCCTGGCGAACACTCCTGCGCCCCATATACCAGCCGTAGCCGGCGGCAATGGGCAACAGCAGGAAAAGCAGTTCAAGCATCGAGGGACATTATTCCTTGGCAGCCGTTCGGGCCAGCTCCAATTCACGGGATTGACGGCGCATGGTGCGATTGAGGGTGCGGTTTTGCATCTTGAGGCGCAAGAACAGCAGACCGAAAACCAGCCAGCCCAGCAGGAAGCCACCACCAAAGAAGAATCCCAGCAACATGGAGAGCGAGAACTCTCCTTGGGCAATCAGATAATTGAACTGCACCAGCTGGCCATTTTGCGAACCGATGGCCAGCGTCAGGATAAACACCAGCACCAGTGGAATGAGGGCCAAGATACGCTTCATAGGAGCTCCCTGTCAGTAGCTAATGAGAGGCTGATTATCCTTAAAATCACCGGCAGACTCTAGAGCGAATGGGAAAAGACTTGGCAAAACCGGACAATTGCCACAATAGAAACCGTAAAAACAAAAAAGGCATACCCAGGTATGCCATTTTCTGCATTATTCGATGATGTTCACGCGCTCGCGTAACTCTTTGCCGGGCTTGAAATGCGGAACATATTTCCCGGTCAATTCAACCTTGTCCCCGGTCTTGGGGTTGCGGCCCACACGGGGTGCACGATAGTGCAGTGAAAAACTTCCAAATCCGCGGATTTCAATCCGGTCGCCGTTTTGCAAAGTCGACGCCATTTGCTCAAGGATCTCCTTGATGGCGGCTTCGACATCTTTGGCCGGCATATGCATGCGGCTGGCAGCCAATTGTTCGATGAGATCTGATTTGGTCATAACGTTAAATCTCCTTCCCCGATCACATGCAATATTCATTACGCCAAGATAAAAAAGGGCGGCGTGACACGCCGCCCTTTTCTTGCATCAAGGATTATTCACCCTTGGCGGCTTTGAACGCTTCAGCCATGGCATTGCTGAACACAACTTCTTCTTGTTGGTTCAGGTTGTCGATGGCAACACGCTCGTCAGCCTCGTCCTTGGCACGGACAGACAGGCTCACGGTGCGGTTCTTGCGATCAACGCCCATGAATTTAGCTTCAACTTCGTCACCAACAGACAGCACCAGAGTGGCGTCTTCTACGCGGTCACGAGCAGCATCGGAGGCACGCAGGTAGCCTTCTACGCCGTCAGCCAGTTCGATCACGGCACCCTTGGCATCAACCTCGGTAACCTTACCCTTCACAATAGCACCTTTCTTGTTGTCAGACAGGTACTTATTGAACGGGTCTTCTTCGATCTGCTTGACGCCCAGGGAGATGCGCTCACGCTCCGGGTCAACTTGCAGAACAACGGCTTCGATTTCGTCGCCTTTCTTGAATTCACGAACTGCTTCTTCACCCTGGTTGTTCCAGGAGATGTCAGACAGGTGAACCAGGCCGTCGATACCGCCGTCCAGACCGATGAAGATACCGAAGTCAGTGATGGACTTGATCTTGCCGGAAACACGGTCGCCCTTGGCGTGAGTTTCGGCAAACAGCTGCCACGGGTTGGATTTGCACTGCTTCAGACCCAGGGAGATACGACGACGCTCTTCGTCGATGTCCAGAACCATCACGTCAACCACGTCGCCAACGTTAACAACCTTGGACGGGTGGATGTTCTTGTTGGTCCAATCCATCTCGGATACGTGTACCAGGCCTTCAACGCCTTCTTCGATTTCAACGAAGCAGCCGTAGTCGGTCAGGTTGGTCACGCGGCCAGACAGACGGGTGGTCTCCGGGTAACGCTTGGCGATAGCAACCCAGGGATCTTCGCCCAGCTGCTTCAGACCCAGGGATACACGGGTACGCTCGCGGTCGAACTTCAGAACCTTGACTGCGATCTCGTCGCCAACGTTGACGATTTCGGAAGGATGCTTAACGCGCTTCCACGCCATGTCGGTGATGTGCAGCAGGCCGTCAACACCGCCCAGATCTACGAATGCACCGTAGTCGGTCAGGTTCTTGACGATACCCTTAACTTCTTGACCTTCTTGCAGGTTAGCCAGCAGGCTTTCGCGCTCGGAGGTGTTCTCGGTCTCGATCACGGCACGACGGGAAACAACAACGTTGTTGCGCTTCTGGTCCAGCTTGATGACTTTGAACTCGAGTTCTTTGTTTTCCAGGTGAGCAGTGTCACGGATCGGACGCACGTCAACCAGAGAACCCGGCAGGAAGGCACGGATGCCGTTCAGTTCAACGGTGAAACCACCCTTGACCTTGCCGTTGATGATACCGATAACGGTAGCTTGCTCTTCGTAAGCTTTTTCAAGCTGCAGCCAGGCTTCGTGGCGCTTGGCTTTTTCGCGGGACAGCTTGGTTTCGCCGAAACCATCTTCGATAGAGTCCAGAGCCACGTCAACGGAGTCGCCTACGTTGATTTCCAGCTCGCCCATGGCGTTCTTGAATTCTTCAGCCGGGATAGCGGACTCGGATTTCAGACCGGCGTCAACCAGTACGAAACCATTTTCGATAGCAACGACAGTACCCTTGACGATGGAACCTTGACGGGTTTCAACGGCGTTCAGGGACTCTTCAAAGAGTTGAGCAAAAGATTCGATCATTGTTTATGTCACAAATGAAACATCCACTTGTCATCCAGCACAAGCGGGGTTGTTTTAAATAATCTGCGCCATCCATGGTGCAGACGACCGGATGTCAGCTTGCGCTGGCATCGCCGAGTTGTTGCTCCGCATAGGCGAGCACCGTTGCCAGCACTTCGTCTATGGACATGGCGGTTGAATCCACCACGAGAGCATCTTCTGCCGGTTTCAGGGGGGCAACGGCGCGATTTCTGTCGCGATCGTCACGCTCCCGAATCTCGGTTAAAAGACGCTCAAAGTTAACATCAAAGCCCTTATCTTGCAACTGCTTATAGCGGCGAGCCGCCCGTTCTTCGGCGCTGGCGTCGAGGAAAATCTTCACTTCCGCCTCGGGGAAAACCACGGTACCCATGTCGCGACCGTCGGCGATGAGGCCGGGGGCCTGGCGAAAAGCGCGCTGACGGCGCAGCAGGGCTTCGCGCACCCGCGGGAAGGCGGCAATCTTGCTCGCGGCATTGCCCACTTCCTCGGTACGAATGGTACGGGAAACATCCTCCCCTTCCAGCACGACCTTCACCTGCTCGGCATCGACCTGGAACTGCACGTCCAGATTGGCGGCCAGGGGAACCAGCGCGGCTTCGGAATCGAGCTCGACATCGTGATGCAAGGCCGCCAGGGCCAGCACCCGGTAGATGGCGCCGGAGTCGAGCAGGTGCCAACCCAGTTTTTCCGCCAGCAACTGGCACAGGGTGCCCTTGCCGGCACCACTTGGGCCATCAATTGTCATCACGGGGGCCATCTGCGGCATAACGTCTCTCCTGCACACTTGTTGCACACATCCCGGGAGGGATGGGGTAATGGGCGCCGATTATACCCAAATGTGCCGAGCCTGGCAGTCGCCAGCACACACAATTGCGCAAAACCGGTCGCAACTGTCCTCTTTGTGTACAACGGGGCAAGCCATTAAACAGTGCAAGGTTTTGTTCTTATGGTTGTTCCGGACAAGGCGCGCTAAACTGGCCGCCCTTTTTTAAGCAGCTGTAGTAAGGAGCAACCTATGAGCAGCGTTACCCTCGTGGCCAAATCCAAGTTGCCAACCCCCTGGGGCACCTTCACGCTGGTCGGCTTTCAGGAAACTGGCACCGGCAAGGATCACGCCGCGCTGGTGATGGGCGATATCACGGGTGATGAGCCGGTGCTGGGCCGAATTCACTCCGAATGCCTGACCGGCGATGCCCTGTTCAGTCTGCGTTGCGACTGCGGCTTTCAGTTGCAGGCTGCACTGGAAAACATCGCCAAGGCAGGCCGTGGCGTCTTGTTGTACGTGCGTCAGGAAGGACGCGGCATCGGCCTGCTCAACAAGATCCGGGCCTATCATCTGCAGGATCAGGGCGCCGACACCGTTGAAGCCAACGTGGCGCTCGGTTTTGCCGCCGACATGCGCGACTACACCATCTGCGCCGACATGCTCAAGCAGCTGGAGGTGAAATCCCTCAAGCTGATGACCAACAACCCGCGCAAGATGAAGGCGATGGAATCCTTCGGCATTCCGGTGGCGGAGCGGGTGCCCCTGCAGGAAGGGCGCAATCCCCACAACGAGTTCTACCTCTCGACCAAGGCCAGCAAGCTGGATCACATGTTCAAGAAGTGATCCCGCCTCGCCGCTCGTTGCCATGAAAAACGCCTCCCATCGGGAGGCGTTTTTTGTTGCTCTCGTATCGCCGCGGCGCTAGCGGATGGGCAGCTCGATATCGGCAAACATGGCATCCACGTCGTCGCTGGAGCGCAGGGCAATGGCCCGCTCCACCACGTCCCGGGTCAGATGGGGGGCAAAACGGGTCATGAAGTCATACATGTAGGTACGCAGGAAGGAGCCCTTGCGAAAGCCGATCTTGGTGGTGCTGTGGGCAAACAGGTGGCTGGCATCGAGGGCCACCAGATCGGTATCGACCTGGGGATCCAGCGCCATGGTCGCCATCACGCCGATCCCCACCCCCAGCCGGACATAGGTCTTGATCACGTCCGCATCGGTGGCGGTGAAGACGATGTTGGGCTCGAAACCGGCCCGGTTGAAGGCAGTATCGAGCTCGGAGCGGCCGGTAAAGCCGAACACATAGGTCACCAGCGGGAAGCGGGCAATGTCGGCAATGGAGAGTTTGCCGACCTGGGTCAGCGGGTGGCCCTTGGGCACGATCACGCTGCGGTTCCAGTGGTAGCAGGGCAGCATGATGAGATCTTCGTACAGGTGCAGCGCCTCGGTGGCGATGGCAAAGTCGGCCTGCCCCTTGACCACGGCTTCGCTGATCTGGGTCGGCGTGCCCTGATGCATGTGCAGGGAAACTTTGGGAAAGCGCTTGATGAAGCCTTTTATCACGTCAGGCAGTGCATAACGGGCCTGGGTGTGGGTCGTCGCGATATGGAGCGTGCCCTGTTCAGGGTGAGTGTGCTGACTCGCCACCGACTTGATGCTCTCCACCTTGCCCAGGATCTCGTTGGCAATCTTGATCACGTCCCGTCCAGCCGGGGTGATCTGGGTCAGGTGTTTGCCGCTGCGCTCGAAAATCTGGATCCCCAGCTCATCTTCCAGCATGCGCACCTGCTTGCTGATCCCTGGCTGAGAGGTGTAGAGACTCTCTGCCGTTGCCGACACGTTCAGTCTGTGGTTGGCAACCTCAACGATATAACGCAATTGTTGGAGTTTCATGATGTTAGGCTCTAAAGGCGACTTGAACTAATACTAACAAACTTTTGCCTGATAGCCTTTCCTTCTTGGCCATTTATGGCTGTGCCTGCGCCAGCAGAAAATCCCGCAAGGCCCGGTTGGCCATGGAGAGCGGATCCCCCCGCCGCCACGCCACGCAGAGATCGAGAAAGATCGGGGGCGCAAACGGGATCCCGGTCAGGGCGGGCTCTTCGTCCAGCGCCATCCGCAAGAAGGTGGTCACCGCAAAACCCTGCTTTACCACCGCCTTGAGCAGCGGGATAAGATTGCTCTCAAAGGCAATGTCGGGCTCGCAGCCCAGCCCCTGAGCCAGCGCTTCCATGTGCTCGCGGTGATAGAAACCGCGGCGAAACATCGCCAGCTCCTGGCTGAAAAAGTCGCTCAGCGACACACTCCTGGCCTGACGCAGCGGATGCTCCTCCCCCACCACCATCAGCATCTCTTCACGCAGCAACTGGGCCCCTTCCAGCGCCGGCGGCAGATCGCTGGTGATGAGGATGGCGAGATCCAGTGAACCGTCCACCATCCGGCTCAACAGCTCGCGGGTACCCGCCTCCTCCACCCGGATCTTGAGGCCGGGGTAGCGATGCTTGAAGGCCATCAGGATCGGCGGGAAGTAATAGGAGCCCATCATGTAGGGGATGCCGATGCGTACTTCTCCGCGCTCCAGTCCCTTGAGTTCGGCCATCTCGGCCTCGGCCTGATGCATCTGGCGCAGCAGGCGCTCGGCATGGCGGCAGAGCACCTCCCCTTCCGGGGTGAGCCGCACGTTGCGATCCTGACGGTCGAACAGGCGCAGCTCGAGCTGCTGCTCCAGCTTGGCGATGGCCATGCTGATGGCGGGCTGTGCCACGTGCAACCCGTTGGCCGCCTTGGTAAAGGAGCCGGCATCCCGCACCGCCAGCAGATAGGTGAGCTGTTTGAGGTCCATATCAATTTGGTTTATCAGATGGATAACTTAAATATATTATATTTATGTTCTGGCGCGCACTAACCTGCAACAAAGCTGTCAGGACAATTGCATATGATCGAAGTCGGTAGTCGTGAATGGATCCGCGCCACCCTGGCCCTCAGCCTGGGCTCCTTCCTGGTGTTTCTCAATCTCTATCAAACCCACCCCCTGCTGCCGCTGCTGGCCGAGGTGTTTTCCGTCAGCTCGCTGTCGGCCGGCTGGACTCTGGCCGGCTGCACCGCAGGGCTCGCCGTCTCGCTGCTCGTCTGCGCCCGGCTGGCGGATCGCTTCGGTCGGCGCCGGATCATGTTGTGGAGCCTGGCCTGTGCCATCCTGATCTCCCTGCTCATCAGCCTGGTCAGCCAGTTTGAACAGCTGTTGCTGTTGCGGATCCTGCAGGGGGTGCTGCTGGCGGGGCTGCCCGCCACCGCCATCGCCTACATGGGGGAAGAGTTCAGCAAGCGGGCCCTGCTCTCCGCCGTCGGCGTCTACATCGCCGCCAACTCGCTGGGGGGCATCGCCGGCCGGGTGGTCGGCGGCCTGCTGGCCGGCTGGTTTGGCGACTGGCAGCACACCTTTCTCGGCATCGGCCTCATCAGCCTGGCCCTGCTGCCCCTCGTCATCTGGTTGCTGCCGGCCCAGACCCGCTTCGTGCCCGTCATCGCCAAGCCGGGCCAGTTTCGCCAGGCCATCACCAGCCACCTCGGCAATCCGCTGCTGGTGGGGGCCTACCTCATCGGCGGCCTCAACTTCATGGTGTTTCTGAACCAATACAGCTACCTCACCTTCCTGCTGGCCAGCCCCCCCTTCTCCTTGCCGACCCAGTGGCTCGGCATGTTGTTTCTGACCTATCTGTCGGGGACGGTGGCCTCCTCCCTCAGCGGGCGCTGCGCCCATCGCTGGGGGGCACAGCGCCTGTTGCTGGTCGGCATAGCGCTGATGGCACTCGGCAGTGCCCTGCTGCTGGGCGGCTCGCTCGGGGCCATCCTGTCGGGTCTGCTCATCTCGAGTTTCGGCTTTTTTCTGGCCCACGCCTGTGCCAGCGCCTGGGTCGGTCAGCACGTGGAGCACAACCGGGCGCTCGCCTCATCGCTCTATCTGGTGGGTTACTATCTGGGGGCCAGTCTGGGGGGACTTTATCTTCACCCCTTCTGGGAGCAGGGAGGACTCGGGGGATTGGTGCTCGGCATCGAGCTGGTACTGGTCATCACGGCGGGATTGAGCCTCTGGCTCGGTCACTTGAAGGGACGCCCCACCCGCCCCCGCATCTGTCATCCCTGACGCCATTCCTGATACCAGACGGGGGCCAGTCAAGCGGCCCCGTCTCATCAAGCCTGGTCGTAGTATCCGGCAGGCACCGGCACCACGGCGCCGCTCGCCACCTCTTCTTCGATCACCTCGGCCAAGGTGCGCAGATGGAATTTGATCTGCCCAGAGGCCAGCATCACCGCCACATCGGGATTGCGTTCATCATTCAGGTTGCCGGTCTTGAAGGCCGCCTCGGGATGGGCCGTCAGCAAGGCGTCCAGCGAAGGCACCACCAGCTCGATATGTTCCAGCCCGGCCTGATGGCTGCGACCGGGTTTGGGCGCCGCCAGCTCGATGCAGGGCACGCTGCCGTGGGCATGGGGCACAGGTTGATGCAGGCGGTAGGTGGCGATGGGCCGTCCGCCGATCATCCCCTCCACCAGCAGGTCGCCATGGGTTGCCAGCAGCCCCTTCAGGGTCTGGTACTCCACCAGGGTGGCGGCCCGATAGCAGAGGTGGTCGACCTCGATGGCGGCGGGATGAATGGCAAGTGCGTCCAGCTCGGTCAACAGCTGGCAAACAAATGGGGCCATCGGCCCCAGTGTGGTATCGAGTGGATGTGACATGATCACCATTTCTTCTTGGGTTGGAACAAGACGTCCAGTTCGTCCGCCTCTTTGTCCTTGATGTTTTGCAGCTCTTTTTCGCTGTGCTCTTGGAGATGGGCGTCGAGTCCGGCCAGCCCCTGGCGCATGTCCTCTTCCCGCGCCATCAGGTAGGGATCTTTATCCGCGACGCTGGCCAGGGCGGAGAGCCCCTTGGTGTAGAGCTGGCGACAGGTGCCGTATTGCCCCTGGATCTGGGCATCCATGGCCCGCTTCACCAGGTTGGCGATGTTGACCTTGAGCTGCATCAGCTCGAGGCGGCGATCCTCCTGGGCAAAGCCCTGCGGATCTATCTTGCCCTTGTTGTGCTCGACCCGCAGCACGGCCCGCATCTTCTTGACCAGCTGCAACATCTGGATGGCCTGACGATCCGATTCGGGGGTCTTGAAATGCCCCTCATCCTGGCTGCTGTAGTTCTCTTGCACGTTCTTGATCTGGGTCTGCACGTCGACAATGCGCTGCTTGATCTGGGCATTGGGCATCACCAGGGCGATGGCGCGATAGGCATCAAGGATCCTGTGCTGCAACAGCAGCACTATGTTCTTGGAGAAGGGCACCAGGTTGACGTTGAGCAGCATCTCTTCGGTTTCATCCACCACCGACTTGTAGCGGGCGATGGCGTGACGC
This sequence comes from Aeromonas sp. 600276, assembly GCF_049175815.1. Classification (NCBI taxonomy): domain Bacteria; kingdom Pseudomonadati; phylum Pseudomonadota; class Gammaproteobacteria; order Aeromonadales; family Aeromonadaceae; genus Aeromonas; species Aeromonas sp. 600276. Next base: position 29,021 of record NZ_JAAKVU010000006.1, read on the forward strand.
TTGTCGGCCTCTGCCTTCTGCTTATATTGCTGCATCACGTTATAGGCGATGACCAGAAACAGGAGTGCGCCAATAGACAGCAATACCAAGGTTAAAATCATAGGAAGTCCAAACTCCTGTCCCAATTCAATTGCGTGATCCTACAACAGCTTACCTAGTTAAGGTAGTCCGCACCGCAAGGCTTGCCCCCGATTTATGCCGCAAGGTAGCCGTAAAAACGGGGGAAAACCGGGATCACGCGGCGCTGGCGACACCGCCATTATCCCTTAGTATCGCCCATCGGGCTCATTACTTGAGGCTGAAGCCCCGGGATCGCAGGAAATCCTGCATGAAGGGCCGCGCCTCCTTGCCAAGAATGCCCCGGATCTGGCCGCTCCAGCTCTGCTGCTTGTTGTTGCTGCTGCGGGACTGGTAATACGCCTCGATCTGCCGGTCATAGCTGGCAAGCAGCTCCCGATCCAGTTCGGCCTGATAGCGATTTTCATGCACCACCAGAGCGCGGGGCAAGCGGGGTTTTTGCTCAGGCGCCTGAGCCGGATGGCCGAGACAGAGGCCGAACAGCGGGATCACCTGATGCGGCAAACCCACCGCCTCGCTCACCGCAGCCGGGTTGTTGCGGATCCCGCCGATATAGACACCGCCAAGCCCCATGGATTGGGCTGCCAGCAGGGCATTCTGGGCCATCAGAGCGCCGTCGATGGCGCCGATCAGCAACTGCTCGACAAAGCCGGTCTGGGCATCCGGTACCACCTCGCAGTGGCGATGATAATCGGCGCAAAAGAGCAGGAACTCGGCCGCCTGGGCCACATAGGCCTGATGCCCCGCCAGTTCGGCAAGCTGGCTGCGCAGGGCCTTGTCGGTCACCCGGATGATGCTGTTGGCCTGCAGAAAGCTGGAGCTGGAGGCGGCCTGGGCCGCACTCAGGATCTGATCGAGCTGGGCCTCGCTGATGGGTTCGGCGGTGAATTGACGAATGGAGCGATGGGCAAGAATAAGGTCGAGAGTCGGGTTCATGTTGCCTCCATATGAAGAAGCACACACTCTACCCAAAAACAGCGGGGGGCCCAAGGCCCCCCGCGCTCGCATCACAGCACACCGGCTAACCGGCCAGCGGATAGTTACCCGCCTTGCAGCTGACCACGAAGCCGCTCTCTTCCACCTGCGCCACCGACATCGGCCTGCTGAACAAAAACCCCTGAAACACGTGGCAGCCCTGGGTGCGCAGGGCGGCCAGTTCGTGTTCGTCCTCCACCCCTTCGGCCATGATGCCAAGGCCCAGGCTGGTGGCCATGGCGACGGTGGCCCGGATCACCGGCAGGTTGAGCCCCACCACGAAGGAGCGATCCAGCTTGATGGTGTCGATGGGCAGCCGGTTGAGATAGGCCAGCGACGAGTAGCCGGTGCCGAAGTCATCGATGGCAATCTTGATCCCCTGCTCGCTCAGGCCATCGAGGATCTCGATGCACCCCTTCATGTCCAGCATCAATACCGTCTCGGTCAGCTCCAGCGTGAGCAGGCCGGCATCCACACCAAACTCCTTGAGCTGCTGGGCCACCAGATCCGGCAGGGAGGACGAGAGCTGGAAGCCGGAGAGATTGACCGACACCGGCACGCTCACCCGCCACTCCTTCTGCCAGTGGGCCATCTGGGCCAGCGCCGTCGACAGCACCCAGCCGCCTATCTCGCGAATGAGCCCCATCTCTTCCGCCAGCGGGATGAACTCCACCGGTGAGACATGGCCCAGTACGGGATTGTGCCAGCGCAGCAGCGCCTCATACCCGAGCAACCTGCCTTTTGCCACATCCACCTGGGGCTGGTAACAGAGGCTGAGCTCCCCCCGCCCGATGGCCTTGGCCAGGAACTGCTTCAGGGTCAGCTTGCGATGCAGGGTCTGCTGCATGCTGGGGGTGAAACGCTGCCAGCGCAGCCGCCCCATCTGCTTGGCCTGGTACATGGCCATGTCGGCGCGGGTGATGAGGTTGTCGCCATCGTCCGCATCATCCGGATAGATGGCGATGCCGATGCTGCCGCCTATGGTCACCTCGGGCACCCCGCTCAGCTGCAACGGCTTGGTCATCTGGGAGAGCATGAGATCGGCCACCTCCTGCGCCCGATCGCTGGAGTGGCTGAGCGGCACCAGCGCGGTAAATTCGTCGCCACCGAGCCGGGCCAGCTCCACATCGCGCGGGCAGATCTGCTTGAGCCGCCCGGCGACCCGCTCCAGCAGCCGGTCACCAGCCTTGTGGCCGTAGTTGTCGTTGACCAGCTTGAAGTTGTCCAGGTCCATGAACACCAGGGCGAAACGCCCGCCCAGCCCGCAATAGGCTTCCAGCGATTTCATCAAGCCATAGCGATTGAGCAGCCCGGTCAGCGAGTCGTGCCAGGCCAGGTGGCGATGTTCCAGCTCCTCCAGCTTGCGGTCGGTGATGTCACGCATGGTGAGCAGGATCTGGGCCCCCTGCTGGATGTGACGAAACTGGTACTGAAACCAGCGCATCCCCTTGAGGGTGCGGCACTCCCCCTCTGCCACCACTTCATCGAGCCGGGAGAGCTTCTGATAGAAGGCGTCGTCATTGCCGGAGAAGAGCTGGGAGAGGTGATGTACCTCATCGCCGAAGCACATCTCGAAGTGGTGATTGCCGCTCTCGAGCCGGCCCAGGTTGTCAAACAGGCAGGCCAGGGTATCGCCGGTGGCGAGGGAGGACTCCTGATAGAGGGTGTCGGCATCGATGACCGCCTCGGTCATCATCATCAGCCGCCCCGCCAGCTGGATACCGGAGAGGCGCAAATAAACCTGTTTCTTTACCCCCTTTGGGGAGAGGGTCCACCACTCGCTGTAGCTGCGCCCCTGCTGAAAGTCCCCGAGGTAGCGCTGCAACAGCAGATCGATGGCCTGTGCCATGTCGGCCGAGAAATCGCGCGACTGCAGTTCGTCCAGCGAGCTGGCCTCCCACACATTCAAAGCGGCGCGATTGGCCCAATAGATATGGTGATGCCGGATGTCATACACCCAGATTGGGGTATGCAACACATCCATCCCGTTCAATAACCGTTCGTCTAGCGTATTCATCTAATATGGTGATTCATGGTATGTGATCACTGGGAAACCCAGCGGCGGAGAGCCCTCCCGGGCAACCGATGCTGGTACAAAATCGGATCCAGCCCATAATGGAAACAAGCATGCGCAAGGGGCTGACTTCATATGAAAACGCTACATGTGAAACCCATGGTCAGGAAAAACGGACTCACGTTGGCATTGTTGGGCATCATAGTAAGCATTGCTATGATTTTTATACTTTTTTTACTCGGTGAACAACCACTAATCCCCCCGGTCTCCGGCCTGTTGGCGGGTCTGATGATGATCTTTATCGGCTCATTGAAGCTGGTCGAGCCCCATTTCAGCCTGTCGCTCTGTCACGATTGTCTGCAATATCACCACAAATACGGCGGTTGGATCCTGAAATGGAGAAATATTCAGCGAATCGACCAGCCACGCATTCATCTAGGCTGGGATCTGGTCCCCCTGCCCTACATAGGTTTGAAGATCAAAGATTACGACGATTTTTTGACATTGATCACACCCAGATTGGCAGTGCGCCTGCTGACCGAGCAGCGTGGCGTCCTGTTGCAGGCACTGCGCAGTGAGCAACCCGAATGCATCGGCGGGGGCTGCAGTGACCCTTTTCAGGGGGAAGGCTTGCTGGAGGAGAGTCACTTTCGCTCCCCCTCCGGTCAACGCTATGAGGGGGTGATCGCCATGCTGGCCAACCGCATGACCCGGCTGCGCGATCTGCTCGGCTACGATCTGCTGGTGCCGGACAACAGTCTGGACCGGGATCCGGCCGAATTTGTCCGGCTTTTGCACCAGTACCAGCGGGAGTCGAATCTAATCCAGATCAATTAAACGCCGGATTGAGCTTGCCAAGGCTGGCCGCACTTTTTAAGGTCACTGCCTTGTTACACCCAGAACACCGCTTATGAAGTACATCGAAGAGTTCTATCTGTTCGTCAAGGTGGTACAAGAGGGAGGCTTCTCCCACGCGGCCGCCGCACTGGGCATGCCCACCGGCACCATCAGTCGACGTATTTCTCAGCTGGAAGAGCAGCTCGGCTGCTCCTTGCTACACAGATCCACCCGCAAACTCCGCCTGACCGATGAAGGACTGCGCTACTACGAGCGCCTGTGCACCCCGCTCGGTGAAATCGAGCAGGCCACTGGCGAGATCCAGGGCAAAGAGGCCGACCTCAACGGGGTGATCCGTCTGGCGGCCCCCATCGCCCTCTCCAACACCATCTTGGTCGACATGCTGGCGGACTTTGGCCTGCGCTACCCCGAGGTGCAGTTCGACATCACCCAGACCAACGATCATCAACACCTGTTCGACAACGATAGGGATCTGGTGTTTTTCAACGGCGAGCTCCCCCAGTCCCTGCCCAATGCGCTCTGCCTCGGTCACATCGAATACGGCCTGTTTGCCTCCCCCCTCTATCTGGAGAAGATGGGCACCCCCTCCCATCCGGGCCAGCTGGAGGAGCATGCGCTCATCTACTGCTGGCCCCATCAGCACTGGCAACTGACCGACCGGGAGGAGCAGACGGTGCAGATCAAGCGGGCCGCCAGGCTCACCGTCAACCAGACCCAGGCAGCGGTTCGCGCGGCCAGACGGCACCTGGGGATCGTCAACGCCCCGCTCCATTACGTACACCCTTTCCTGCAGGATGAGCAGCTGATCGCGGTACTTCCCGACTGGAAAACCGGCAACCGCCCCTTCTACATGTTGCGTTGCCAGCCTCAGTTTGCCCCGTTGCGTGTTAAGATGTTCGCTGATTTTGTTGAAAAATATTCAGCGCGCTACCGGAGCCTGCAGTGGGACAACCAATTTTCACCGGCGACCAGCCTGTCTCATTGCATCTGACCGTTGGCGGGCCACACTTATAGCAATCCTCGTTGACCAGGCCAGCCTAACACTATGAATGTATTGATATGTGATGACTCAGGATTCGCCCGTAAACAGCTGGCCCGCGCCCTCCCCGCAGACTGGGACGTGACGCTCCACTACGCCGCCAACGGGCTGGAAGGGATAGAGCAGGTCCTGATGGGGCATGGGGATCTGATCTTTCTGGATCTGACCATGCCGGAGATGGACGGCTACGGCGTACTGGAGACCCTCAAGCGCGAAGGGCTGCGCAACAAGGTGATCGTGGTCTCCGGCGACATCCAGCCGGAAGCCTATCAGCGGGTGATGGGGCTGGGGGCGCTCGATTTCATCAAGAAACCGGCCGCCCCGGAGACCCTCAGCGCCCTGTTGAAGCAGCATGATCTGTGGCAGGCCAAGGGCACTGCCGTATCGGAAGCAGCCAGCCCCGCAGCTCAGGCGGTGGTCGATGCCGGCAGCATAGATACCGGCATCAAGATCAGCCCCGAAGTGCGCGATGCCTATCAGGAGCTCGCCAACGTCTCCATGGGTCAGGCCGCCGACCTGCTGGCCCGCCTGCTCAACGCCTTCGTGGTGCTGCCCATTCCCAACGTCAACGTGCTGGAAGTATCCGAGCTGCACATGGCCCTCTCGGCTGCCGCCGACTCGGATACCCTCTCCGCCGTCTGCCAGGGTTTCATCGGCGCCGGCATCGCCGGCGAGGCGCTGATCCTGTTTCACGACTCCAGCTTCAAGGATCTGGCCCGGCTGATGAACCATCAGGGCACGCTGGATCGCAATGCCGAGCTGGAGCTCTTGATGGACACCGCCAACGTGCTGATCGGCGCCTTCCTGCGCGGCTACGCCAGCCAGCTCGATACCCCCTTCAGTCAGGGTCACCCTGTGGTGCTCGGCCAGCACAGACCCATCAACGAGCTCATCAACACCAACAAGAGTCGCTGGCGCCGCACGCTGGCCATCGAGATCAACTACCGGGTCCAGGATTACGCGGTGCAGTGCGATCTGCTGCTGCTGTTTACCGAAGATTCCATCGCCACCATGAACAACAAAATCATGCACATGCTCTAGGAGTGACCATGGAAATCCGTGAATTTCATTGGCTGATGAACATAGTCCAGAACCTGGACGTGGGGCTGGTCGTGCTCGACAAGGAGTACAGGGTACAGGTGTGGAACGGCTTCATGGAGAGCCACAGCGGCCGGCTGGCCGGCGAGGTGCGCGATGGCGTGCTGTTCGACCTCTTCCCCGACGTAGATCGCGCCTGGTTCGAACGCAAGGCCAACATGGTGTTCAAGCTCAACAACCGCGCCTTCAGCACCTGGGAGCAGAAACCCTATCTGCTGCGCTTCTCCAACTACCGCCCCATCACGGGCTCAGCGCCCCACATGTTCCAGAACCTGACCCTGGTGCCGCTGGCCGACTTCGGCGGCCAGGTGACCCACATCGCCGTGATGATCTACGACGCCACCGACGAGGCCATGCTGATGAGCGGCCAGCGCCAGGCATGAAGACTCTTTGCAGCACAATGAAAACAGGGCGCCTTGGCGCCCTGTTTTGTGGTGAGGCGCTCAGCGGGCCCCGAGGTACTCGGTGAAGGCGTCGATCACCTCGTCGATGTCGTCATCGGTGATCTGCAGATGGGTCACCAGCCGCATCTCGCCGTAACCAGAGAAGAGGATCCCCCGCTCCTTCATGAAGGCAAGCAGGGGGCCGCTCTGCTCTTTTGCCAGCTGCAGGAAGACCATGTTGGTCTGCACCTGGGCCAGATCCAGGGTGATGCCGGGCAAGGTGGCCAACCCTTCGGCCAGGCGTCTGGCCCGGCGGTGATCGTCCGCCAGGCGGGCGACGTGCTGTTCGAGGGCAAACAGACCGGCCTGGGCCAGGATCCCCGCCTGACGCATGCCGCCCCCCAGCATCTTGCGCAGCCGTCTGGCGCGGGCGATGAAGGCACGAGAGCCCACCAGCAGCGATCCCACCGGTGCCCCCAGCCCCTTGGAGAGGCAGATGGAGATGCTGTCAAAGGGAGCAGCCAGTTCGTGTACCCCGTGACCGCTCGCCACGGCGGCGTTGAACAGGCGCGCCCCGTCCAGATGCAGCTGCAGCCCACGTTCGTTGACGAACTCGCGCATCGCCTGCAGGTAGTGAAGCGGCAGCACCTTGCCATTGTGGGTGTTTTCGAGGCAGACCAGCCGGGTCTGTACAAAATGGGCATCGTCAGGGGCAATGGCCGCGGCCACATCGGTCACCGCCAGCGAACCGTCTGCCTGCATGGGCACCGCCTGCAGTGCGACCGAGCCCAGCACGGCGCTCCCCTGAGCTTCATAGCGATAGATGTGGGCTCCTTGGCCCACGATGGCCCCCTCACCGCGCTGACAGTGGCTCATCACCGCCAGCAGGTTGGACATGGTGCCGGAGGGGACAAACAGCGCGGCCTCCTTGCCCAGCAGCTCGGCCCCGCGGGCCTCCAGTGCATTGACGCCGGGATCTTCCCCGTAGACATCATCCCCCACCTCGGCATGCAGCATGCTCTGGCGCATGGCATCCGTGGGCTGGGTGACCGTATCACTTCGTAAATCGATATAGCGCATGACATCCCTCCTGAAGCTGGAGCATGACGTTAGCCAGCCATGGCTGGCTTGGCAAGCGGACCGTTTCCGGAATGTGAAGCCGGTGACGGCTTACCAGGGTAGCGGCTGGCCCTGCAAGTCGAGGAAGCTGCCGGACTGGGCCGGCGACAACTGGTTGAGAAGATCAAGCAGACGCGGCGCCACAAGCGCCGGATCCTGCAGGGTCTCGGTCGCCAGCTCATGCAGGAAGGGTTGATTCATGGGGGTATCCATCAGCCCGGGATGGACGGTGATCACCCCGGCGGCGGGAAAGCGTTCGCGCCACTCGTGGGCCAGCGTTTTCGCCCCCATGTTGAGCGCCGCCTTGCTCATCCGGTAGCTGTAACGGCTGCCCGTCTCGTTGGCCCCGAGACTGCCGGCCAGATCGGAGAGAGTGCAGAGCCAGAGGCGGGCATCCGGCGTCATGCGCCGGCTCAGGCAGGCGGCCAGAGCCAGGTGCGGCCAGGCATTGGCCAGCAGGCTGTCGCACAGCCACCTGGGGTTGACCTCCTCCACCCGCCGCTCCGGCATGAAGTTGATGTCGTGCAGCAGACCTATGGTGTTGATCACCACGCTCGGCAACGCCGCCGTGTCATAGAGGGTGAACAGGGCATCGAAGGAGAGGGCGTCCACCTCCTGCAGCGGGAAATAACAGGCGGGATCCACCCCTTTTGGCAGTTGCCGGCCAGCCAGCACCAGCTCCTCGCCGCGAGCGGACAGCTCATGTGACAGTGCCGTACCCAAGCCGCCGCTGCCCAAGATCAGATAGCCCATCGCCCTCTCCCCGCTGCCCTCATCTGTTTAGAGGGTATCAGAATAATCCCCGGCCGTAGCTGGGCCATCCCCATCCGGGCTTATGCCTCATGCAGGTGCCTGCCAAATTCACGGGCCCGCGCCAGATCGAGAAACCCGTCAGCCTGCTTGTGGCTGCGCAAGAACTGGTAATAGGCGAGCAGGATCACCTGTGCGTCTGCTTCCGGCAGCGACAATCCGGGCTTCTGTTCCTGCAACAGGCTGCCGGCCGCCTCCAGGGCTTCCCGATCCACCACCTCCGCCTGCCGATAGAGGTAGCCACAGCCGGTGGCGAGCCACTCCAGCGAGCAGTTGGCGGCCATGGCTATCTGGTTCGCCTTGCCAAGCCCGGGTTCAGCCCCCTTCAGATATTTGCGGATCAGAGCTTCACTCAGTCCCACCTTGCGGGCAAAGGCGCTGACGCAGCCCGTTCCTATCAAGCTCTGCAAGCGTTCGGCAAAACCGTCCATTTCCTCTCCCTCAGAACCAAAGTTCGAATTAACAAAAGCCGCATTATTGCCTTGCCAACCAGAAGAGACCAAGATGCGGGCAGCATCTTTTTACCCTTATGAGCCAAGGAGCCTCCATGTCCGTATCTCGCCTCCCCCTCCATCCCGAGGGCCCGACCTTCTCCCGTCTCATCATGGGCTACTGGCGCCTGATGGAGTGGCAGCTCTCCCCGAGCGCCCTGCTGGATCTGATGAAGTACCACCTGGATCTGGGGGTCACCACCATCGATCACGCCGACATCTATGGCGGCTACCAGTGCGAGCAGGCCTTCGGCGAGGCGCTGCGCCTTGACCCCTCCCTGCGCAACCGGATGGAGATCGTCAGCAAGTGCGGCATCGCCCTCACCGCCAAGCCGGAGCACGCGCTGAATCACTACAACACCGGCAAGGCGCACATCATCGCCAGCGCCGAGGCCTCCCTGCAAAAGCTCGGCACCGATCACCTGGATCTGCTGCTGATCCACCGCCCGGATCCCCTGATGGATGCCGACGAGGTGGCCGACGCCTTCATCACCCTCAAGCAGGCGGGCAAGATCAAGCATGCCGGCGTCTCCAACTTCACAGCCCGTCAGTTCGAGCTCCTGCAGTCACGCCTGCCCTTCCCGCTGGTGACCAACCAGCTGGAGATCTCGCCGCTCAATCAGAGCACCACCCTGGACGGCACCCTGGATCAGTGCCAGCAGCTGCGCATCAAGCCGATGGCCTGGTCCTGCCTCGGGGGGGGACGCCTGTTCCAGGCCCCCGAATATGCCCCGCTGCGCGCCGAGCTCGAGCAGATCCGCCATGAGGTGGGCGCCGAGCAGATCGAGCAGGTGGTCTATGCCTGGGTCATGATGCTGCCAAGCCAGCCGCTGCCGCTGATAGGCTCCGGCAAGCGGGAGCGGATCGCCGCCGCCGTGGCCTCCCAGTCCATCGTCCTCAGTCGTCAGCAGTGGTTCCGCATCCGCAAGGCGGCGCTCGGCTACGACGTGCCCTGATTTATCCGGCAAACGCCAGAAACAAAAACGGCATGGGGGAAACCCATGCCGTTTTGCGTTATCGAGGCTGCTCAGCGATGACGCTGGGGGCGACCACGTGGTGCATCTGTCTTCGGTTTGGCCTGGTTGACCGTAATGGTGCGGCCACCAATCTCGGTGCCATGCAAACCGGCGATGGCTTTTTCGGCCTCGCCATTGACAGGCATTTCAATGAAGCCAAACCCCTTGGACTGACCTGTATCGCGATCGATGATGATATCGACCTTGTCTACCTGCCCAAATTGGCTGAACACGGTTTTCAGTTCGTCGGCCGTCATCCGGTACGACAGATTACCTACGTAAATCTTCATGCCATCCACTCTCGATTCAAGGTGCCTTCTCTATCCAATCACCAACACAAAGGTAAGGGCACACCCCCCATGCCGGACCTGCCGGGACGTCGTGTCCGGGCACTTCCCCGCTCCGTTTACTCAACTCATTGATCTGTTGGGCGAACAGAGCGGACAAGATCAATTCGAGTCACTGGCAGTATCTGAGCTTTGGCAAAGATTGTCGAGAAAATAGTCAGCTCATATGGGGAGCAGGGCGTCCAGCAGCCCCTGCAGCGTACGCCGGCCATGCCAGGCCCGCTTAAAGCCGAAACGATAGATGCCGGGCGCCACGGCGTGGGTTCCCTCGCGGCCGAGCCCCATCAGCGCGGTGGCGGCAGCCAGTTGTTCTTCATCGAGCGCCAGATCCAGGCTGAAAGCCAGCCACTGGCCATCGTGGCCCACCTTGCGATCCCGCTCGACCCCGACCAATGCCGCCCTGGGCAGCGCCAGCGCCTGATCGTTGCTGCCATTGAGCAGATAGAGATGGGTCTCGTCCCAGGCCAGCTCCGCCAGCCGCCAGCGCTGCCAGCTGCGAGGCAGCACCATCATCAGCAGCACGATACCGCCGAACACCAGCCCGACCCAGGGCAGCAGCCCCATCTGTGGGTAACCCAAAGCGATGGCGGCCAGCACGGTGAGCAGGCTCGCCAGCAGCAAAACCGCCATCACCGGATAGAAACGGCGGGCGGGGGGCATCAGCCAGACCAGCCCCGTTTTGTTCACCAGCTCACTGACCTTCATTCATCTCTCCTTATTCATAGACGCTGGACGCGCCATTTTTGTCGCGCATTGTGCGCGAGCCGCCCCGCAGGATGCAACCCGTGCCGCCAGCTGGATGACGGCTTCGCCGCACTCTTGATATGATTCCCTCCATCTGAGTCCATTTGCACGCTTGTCGGGAGTCTCATGCTTGCCACCACCCTGCTTTTCATGGCCAGTGCCTTTCTTGCCGAACCTCACCCCCGCCAGGCCGAGGCCATTGGCGGCTACTCCGCCGGCTGCCTCAAGAACGGGGTAGCGCTGCCGCTGAGCGGTCCCGGCTATCAGGTGATCCGCACCAAGCGACTGCGCTACTACGGCCACCCCGAGCTCATCGCCTACCTCACCACCCTGGCCAACCAGACCCGCATGGCCGGCATGCCGGATCTCTACATCGCCGATCTCGCCATGGCCCGCGGCGGCCCGTTCACCTCCGGCCATCGCAGCCATCAAACCGGCCTCGATGCCGACATCTGGTTTCGCATGGCCAACCAGCCCATCTCTCGCTGGGAGCAGGATGCCCCCAAGGAGTGGGCGCTGATCGACGAACCCAGCTATCGGGTGCTGCCCGGACGCTTCGGCCCCCAGCAGCTCAATCTGCTGCGCCTGGCGGCCAGCAAGCCCGAGGTGGCCCGCATCTTCATCAACCCTGTGCTCAAGGCCGAGGTATGCAAACGGGCGGCCGATGAGCCCTGGGTCGGCAAGCTGCGCCCCTGGGTCGGCCACTTCAGCCACTTTCATGTGCGCCTGCGCTGCCCGGCCGACAGTCCGGATTGCCAGCCCCAGGCCCCGATCCCGCCCGGCAACGGCTGCGGTGCCGAGCTGGCCTCCTGGCTCAAGGACAAGCCGCAGCTGCCCAAGGTTTCGATGGCTTATCACAAACCCAGGCTGCCCGCCCGTTGTGGCGGTTGACCACAAGCTGGTATGGTGAACCGTTATCTGTAAAAAATATCAATGGAGAACAACAAGATGGCCACTTCACTCTGGCAGAGGGCGACCCAGTCCCTGTTGACCCTGACGCTGCTGCTGAGCCTGACCGGTTGCGGCATGAACAACATTCCCACCCTGGATGAGCAGGTCAAGGCGAGCTGGGGCCAGGTCGAGAACCAGTATCAGCGCCGCGCCGATCTGGTCCCCAATCTGGTGGCCACCGTCAAGGGCTACGCCAGCCACGAGCAGGAGACCCTCAAGGCGGTGACCGATGCCAGAGCCCGGGTCGGCAGCCTGCAGGTGAGCGATCCTGCCCAGCTCAAGGAGTTTGAAGCGGCCCAGAACCAGCTCTCCGGCGCCCTCTCCCGCTTGATGGTGGTGGTCGAGCGCTATCCCGAGCTCAAGGCCGATCAGCAGTTCCTCACCCTGCAGGCCCAGCTGGAAGGCACCGAGAACCGCATCTCGGTGGCCCGGCGCGATTACATAGAGGCGGTACGCCAATTCAATACCGAGATCCGCACCTTCCCGGGCGTCATCTGGTCCAAGCTGCTCTACTCGGATCTGGAGGCCAAACCCACGTTCAGCGCCAAGCCCGGTGCCGATGAGGCGCCCAAGGTCAGCTTCCAATGAACCACGTGATCCGTGCCCTGCTGCCCTGCCTGCTGTTGTGGACGGCGGTGGTGTCCGCCGCCCCCACCTTCCCCGCCCTGAGCGGACGGGTGGTGGACGAGGCCAACCTGATGTCCCGCAAGCAGGCCCACCAGCTCACCCAGCAGCTGGCGGCGTTCGAGAAGCGCAGCGGCATCCAGCTGGTAGTGGTCTCCATCGACACGCTGGCGGGTGACACCATCGAAGAGTACGGCTATCAGCTCGGCCGCCACTGGGGGATCGGCCAGAAAGGCAAGGACAACGGCGTACTGCTCTTGATCGCCCAGGATGAGCGCAAGGTGCGCATCGAGGTGGGCTACGGACTGGAAGGGGCCCTGCCCGATGCCATCGCCGCCAACATCATCCAGACCCGGATCCTGCCTGCGTTCAAGCGCGGCGACATGGTGGCCGGGGTGGTGGCCGGCAGCCAGGCGATCATGCAGGCGCTGGCGGGTGAGTACAAACCGGTAGACAGCGCCAGCAAGGACAAGCTGGGCGGCCCCTGGCTGTTCATCCTGATGGTGATTGTGATGATCGTGCTGCACAACCTGCGTGGCGGTGGCAGCGGCGGTGGTCGAGGTGGCCGGCGTCGTGCCGCTTACCTCGCCGGTGGCTTCGGTGCCGGTCGCTCCGGCGGCGGCTTTGGTGGTGGCGGTGGTTTCAGCGGAGGGGGCGGCAGTTTTGGCGGCGGCGGCGCCTCCGGTGGTTGGTAACAGGGATTAAGAGACGACACATGATTTCGAAACAGTTCTTTCACACGTTGCAGGCCAGGGTCAAACAGGCGGAGCAGGCAACCGATGCCGAGCTGGTGACCGTACTGGCCCCCGCCAGCGACGGCTATCGCTACATCCCCACCCTGTGGGCGGCCCTGCTGGCCATGCTGACACCGCTGCTGGTGTTCGAGCTCGGCTTCTGGCTCGGCTGGTACGAGATCCTGCTAGTGCAGTGGTCGGTCTGGCTGGTACTGAGCATCCTGTGCCACTGGACCCCCATCAAGATGTACCTGATCCCGAAACAGGTGCGCCAGCACAGGGCCGCCCTGATGGCACGCCTGCAATTTGTCGAGCAAGGGCTGCACCGCACCCGGGATCGGCTCGGGGTGCTGATCTTCGTCTCGGTGGCCGAGCACTACGTGGAGATCCTGGTGGATGACGGCATCGCCCAGCACATCGATAACGCCCAGTGGCAGGAGATCATCGATGACTTCACCCGCCGGGTGCGCAACAAGGAGGTGGAACAGGGTTTCCTCGAGTGCATCGAGCGGACCAGCGCCATTCTGACCGACGCCTTCCCCGCCACTCGGGACCAGAACGAGCTGCCGGACAGCCTGATCATCCTCGACAAGCCCTGAACAGGATTAAAAAACCGGCATTCTGTTCAAGGGATAGGCATTCGATAAAGATTATGAAAAATAAGGGGAAAAGTGGTTGACCCCGGCAGCCCTTTCCCCTAAATTACGCCCCGTTCCAGCGCAACGGCGCAACGAACGACGTGCTGGCTGAGCACATTAAACAACAGACCAAAATTTGGTGAGGTGTCCGAGTGGCTGAAGGAGCACGCCTGGAAAGTGTGTATACGGCAACGTATCGAGGGTTCGAATCCCTCCCTCACCGCCAAATCTTAAAGAACCGACCTGATGGTCGGTTTTTTTGCTTTGGGGAAGAATTATCAGCTCATGTCGAAGAGGGAGGGTGAGAACCCTCGCCGGGTTCGAGCAGAGCAGCTTGCGGCGATGAACGGCCGCAGGCCGCCCCGAAGGGGTGAGCCACGCAGTGGCGAATCATCCCTCCCTCACCGCCAAATTTAAAGAACCGACCAGATGGTCGGTTTTTTGCTTTCAGACTCTGACGAAAGCGGCCCTCTCACCCAGCGTCGAGCAGGCCGGCAGCCACTATCTATCCTCCAGACAGTCCTGCTGGCAATGCTCCACTCCATGGCGCACCGATCTCACCGCCCATTTGAACAGCCTGCCTGATGGCTGGCTGTAGCATTCCGCCGCCTGCCAACCTCTGCAGCCAAGCGCCTCAAACGCAAGACCACAGCAGCGTCAAATTCCCTTTGCTGGCAGCAACGTCCACCTTGGTGGCACACCCCTTTCCATCCGGAAAACACCTCTCCCAGGCGGCAGCTGACGCTAACGCACTTTATTGCTCACCGATTGGATATCATTTTGAAAAACTGATACTTAAGTAGCTACACTAGCCATTATCAATCTTCAGGGATGCGTAATAAATGAGCTTAATCGGCCTGGTTCTGGCATTGATCGCCATTCTGGGCGGCAACATGATCGAGGGCGGCCACCCCAGCGCCCTGCTCGATCTGCCCGCCTTCCTCATCGTGATCGGCGGTACTATCGGTGCCGCTCTGACCCAGTTCCCCTTCTCCGTCGTCGGCAGCACCCTCAAGCGTTTCAAGTGGTTGCTGACCCCTCTCAAACTCGACATGCAGGAGCAGGCCGAGCTGTTGGAGAACCTGGCGGGCAACGCCAGGCGCAGCGGCATGCTGGCCCTGGAAGGGATGATCGACGACATCAAGGATCCCTTCCTGCAAAAGGGGGTACAGATGATGGTCGACGGTTACGAGAAGACCAAGATCCACGAGGTGCTGGAAAACGAGATCGAGTTCGAGCAGGAGGACCTCGAGCAGACCGTCAAGTTTTATGAGGCCATGGGGGGCTATTGCCCGACCATGGGGATCGTGGGGGCGGTATTTGGCCTCATTCACGCCATGGGGCTGCTGGATGCCCCGGACAAGCTGGGGGGCGCCATTGCGGTGGCCTTCATCGCCACCATCTACGGGGTTTCGGCCGCCAACCTCATCTTCCTGCCCTTTGGCAACCGCTACAAGGCCTTTGCCCACCAGATCCGCCACTACAAGGAGATGACCCTGACCGGCATCCTCTGCATCGTGGACGGCGAATCCCAACAACGTCTGCAAGTCACCCTCGAACCCTACTTAGGAGGCCATGGTGGCAAAAAAGAAAAAGGCTGAGGCGCCGGAGAACCACGAACGCTGGCTGGTCTCCTATGCCGACTTCATGACCCTGCTGTTCGCCCTGTTCGTGGTGCTCTACTCCTTCGCGATGGCCAAGCAGTCTGAAACCCGGGTGCTGATCCAAGGCTTCATCGAATCGCTGGGTAAAATAGGCCTGATCTCTCCTCCCGCCGGTTCACCTGTCATGCAAGGGGGGACCGGCATTCTTGAGCCGGAATCCAAGACTACCCCGAGCAGCCCCGAGAAGGAGACCGTGCTGGAGAAAGATGCCCCCGCGGCGGCCTCGGATCCCTTCAACGAGACCATAGGCGCCTCTGAGAAGCCGAGTGCGACGGAGTCCTGGCCTCACAAAACCAAGGAACAAGAGTGGGTGCAGGTCACCAAGAAGAAGCTGGAGCAGCAGCTCAAGGCACAGATTGAATCCAAGGATCTGGAGGTGGAACAACTGGGCAGCCAGCTGGTGATCCGCATCGGTGAGAAGGCGCTGTTTCCGGCCGATTCCGCCTTCCTCCAGCCCCAGTTCATTCCGCTGGTCAACAAGATCGCCGGCATTCTGGCGGATATCCCGGGCAAGGTGGTGGTCACAGGTCACACCGACAACTCGCAGGCGCCGGTAGAGCTCTATCGCAGCAACTGGGAGCTGTCGGTGCTGCGTTCGGCCTCCATCGTGCACACCCTGCTCACCAACCCCAAGCTCGATGCTTCCCGGATCATCGCGCAGGGGGTGGCGGATGCCCAGCCCCGCTATCCCAACGACACCCCGGAACACCGGCAGGCCAATCGCCGGGTCGAGATCACCCTCTCCCAGGGCAAGGCCGCCGAAGAGTCCCTCCCCGTCCTCAAACCCTGATCCAGCAGACCCCGCCCGGCGGGGTCTCGCCATTTTCGATTAGTTTATTTTTCGAACTGCCCCACGATTTTCCCCCCATCACAAAAGCGAGTGAAAATGATTCTCAAATAGGAACATTGACCCCGCTAGCAAAATACGATTTTCCTCCCGCTGATTAATAATTAATCCCCTGAAATGACATGTAAATCAGTATCGAAGTGGCATAATACGTAACATCCTTGTTAAGTCTCGTGATTAATTTGGTTAGGGAAAACTCCTATGTTTGCTGATATTGCTGTCCAGCATTGGGCTTTTGCTGTCTATGTAGTTGGGGCCATCTGTATCTGCTTGATCATGATCGGCCTGGCAGCCCTGCTGGGAGGCCGCGCCTACGGCCGAGCCAAGAACAAGCCCTTCGAATCAGGCGTGGACTCCGTGGGCAATGCCCGCCTGCGCTTCTCCGCCAAGTTCTATCTGGTTGCCATGTTCTTCGTCATCTTCGACGTGGAAGCGCTCTATCTCTTTGCCTGGTCTGTCTCCGTTCGGGAGAGCGGCTGGGTCGGCTTCATCGAGGCCACCATCTTCATCTCCTTGCTGCTGGTAGGCCTCATCTACCTGTGGCGCATTGGCGCCCTCGACTGGGCACCGAAAAAACGCGTCCTGACCGACAAGAAGCCAGACTGAATTACTGATTATTCCTTTGAGGTTGCACCATGAAGTACACCCTGACCCGGATTGACCCGGATGCGCCGGTTGAGCGCTACCCCCAGGAACAGCGCCAGACCGTCGAGGATCCCCTGGCTCAAGAGGCCTCACGCGGCATCATGATCGGGCGCCTCGAAGAGGTGCTGCAGGATACGGTCAACTGGGGCCGCAAGAACTCCCTCTGGCCCTACAACTTCGGCATCTCCTGCTGCTACGTAGAGATGTGTACCGCCTTCACCTCCCCTCACGACGTGGCCCGCTTCGGCGCCGAAGTCATCCGGGCCTCACCGCGCCAGGCCGATTTCATGGTTATCGCCGGCACCCCCTTCATCAAAATGGCCCCGGTCATCCAGCGCCTGTACGAACAGCTGCTCGAACCCAAGTGGGTCATCTCCATGGGGGCCTGCGCCAACTCGGGCGGCATGTATGACATCTACTCGGTCGTTCAGGGCGTCGACAAGTTCCTGCCGGTCGACGTCTACATTCCGGGCTGCCCGCCCCGTCCCGAGGCATTCCTGCAGGCCTTGATGTTGCTGCAGGACTCCATCGGCAAGGAGCGCCGTCCTCTCTCCTGGGTGGTGGGCGATCAGGGCATCTATCGCCCCCAGATGCCTGCCGAGAAGGACCGCAAGCGTGGCGAGCGGATCAACGTCACCAACCTGCGCACGCCGGATGAGATCTGACCATGAAACTGACTCGAGAATTTCCCAGCAACTACGCCATGGCCCAGTGGCAACCGAGTGATCACAAAGACGCTCAGGTAGTCGGCGAGCTGTTTGCCCATTTCGGTGCCGAACGCTTCACCATCCAGAATACCCGCACCGGCGTGCCGGTGGTCTGGCTCTCCCGCGAGCTGCTGCTGGACGTGATGGGGTTCCTTAAAAAGCTGCCCTCCCCGTTCGTGATGCTGTTTGACTTGAGCGCCACCGACGAGCGGATGCGCAGCCATCGTCACGATCTGCCCGACAGCGACTTCACCGTCTTCTATCACCTCATCTCCATCGATCGCAACGCCGACCTGATGTTGAAGGTGCCGCTCAAGGAGGGGGATCTGACGCTGCCCACCGTCAGCCGCCACTACCCCAACGCCAACTGGTATGAACGGGAAGTGTGGGATCTGATGGGCATCAACTTCGACGGTCACCCGCACCTGACCCGCATCATGATGCCCAAGAGCTGGCAGGGTCACCCGCTGCGCAAGGATTATCCGGCGCGCGCCACCGAATTCGATCCCTTCATGCTCGATGCCGCCAAGCAGGACATGGAGCAGGGCAACCTGATGTTCAAACCGGAAGAGTGGGGCATGAGCCGGGGCAACGAGAACGAGGACTACATGTTCTTGAACCTGGGCCCCAACCACCCCTCCGCCCACGGTGCCTTCCGCCTGGTACTGCAGCTCGATGGCGAGGAGATCCGCGACTGCGTGCCCGATATCGGCTATCACCACCGCGGTGCCGAGAAGATGGGCGAGCGCCAGTCCTGGCACAGCTACATCCCCTACACCGACCGGGTCGAGTACCTGGGCGGCGTGATGAACAACCTGCCCTACGTGCTGGCGGTCGAGAAGCTGGCCGGCATCAAGGTGCCACAGAGGGTCGACATGATCCGGGTGATGCTGGCTGAGCTGTTCCGCATCCAGAGTCACCTGCTGTTCATCGGTACCTATATTCAGGACGTGGGCGCTATGACCCCGGTCTTCTTCACCTTCACCGACCGGCAGCGGATTTACACCATCATCGAAGCCATCACCGGCGCCCGCATGCACCCGGCCTGGTTCCGCATCGGCGGCGTGGCCCACGATCTGCCCGTCGGCTGGCAGCGACTGGTGCAGGACAACCTGCTGAGCTGGCTGCCCAAGCGGCTGATGGACTATGAGAAGGCCGCCATGCGCAACAGCATACTGCGTGGCCGCACCATTGGCGTCGCCGCCTACAACACCGAACAGGCGCTGGCCTGGGGCACCACGGGCGGTGGTCTGCGCGCCACCGGCCTCAACTTCGACGTGCGCAAGTGGCGCCCCTACTCCGGCTACGATCAGTTCGAATTCGAGGTGCCGGTCGGTGCCAACGGTGATGCCTACGATCGCGCCCTGGTGCGCATCGAGGAGATGCGCCAGAGCATGCGCATCATAGAGCAGTGCATGAAGAACATGCCGGAAGGGCCGTTCAAGGCGGATCACCCGCTCACCACGCCGCCACCCAAAGAGCGCACCCTGCAGGACATCGAGACCCTGATCACCCACTTCCTGCAAGTGTCGTGGGGCCCGGTCATGCCGGCCGCCGAGTCCTTCCAGATGATCGAGGCGACCAAGGGGATCAACAGTTATTACCTGACCAGCGACGGCTCCACCATGAGCTACCGGACCCGGATCCGCACCCCGAGCTTTGCTCACCTGCAACAGATCCCCTCGGTGATCCGTGGCCAGATGGTGTCGGACCTCATCGTCTATCTGGGCAGTATCGATTTCGTTATGTCGGATGTGGACCGTTGAGTAACGGCTGTTACCAAGACCCGTTACACGACAACAAGAACAAGCCACAAAAGGTTATGCCATGAGCCAGCAATGTCAGTGCCAACACAATCCGTCCCCGCAGGGACAGAGTTCATGCCAGGGCAAGGGGAACGATTTCGTCCTCAGCCAGGCAGAACGCGATGCCATCGAGCATGAGAAACACCACTACGAAGATCCCCGTGCCGCCAGTATCGAAGCGCTCAAGATAGTGCAGCAGGCCCGCGGCTGGGTTCCTGACGGTGCCATCCACGCCATCGCCGCCGAGCTCGGTATCCCCGCCAGCGACGTGGAGGGGGTCGCCACCTTCTATAGCCAGATCTTCCGCCAGCCGGTCGGTCGCCACATCATCCGCGTCTGCGACAGCATGGTCTGCTACATCAACGGCCACGAGCAACTGCTGGCCGGCCTGAAAGAGGTGATGAACCTGGCCCCCGGCCAGACCTCCGCCGACGGCCGCTTCACCCTGCTGCCGGTCTGCTGCCTCGGCAACTGCGACAAGGGGCCGGCGCTGATGATCGACGATGACACCTACGGTGGGCTCGACGCCGTCAGCCTGCTCAAGACCCTGGAGGCTTACCCATGAGTCTGGCATCCCTTGGTACCGCCAACCGCATCGCCCGCGCGGCCGAGACCCATCCCCTCACCTGGCGGCTGCGCGACGACGGCCAGCCGGTCTGGCTGGATGAATACCAGAGCAAGCAGGGTTACGATGCGGCCCGCAAGGCACTGGGCCAGATGAGCCCGGACGAGATCGTCGGCACCGTCAAGGATGCCGGCCTCAAGGGTCGTGGCGGCGCCGGTTTCTCCACCGGCGTGAAGTGGGGCCTGATGCCCAAAGACGAGAGCATGAATATCCGTTACCTGCTCTGCAACGCCGACGAGATGGAGCCGAACACCTACAAGGATCGGCTGTTGATGGAGCAGCTGCCCCACCTGCTGATCGAGGGGATGATCATCTCGGCCAAGGCCCTCAAGGCCTACCGTGGCTACATCTTTTTGCGCGGCGAGTACGTCGATGCCGCGGCCAACCTGCGCCGGGCGGTCGAAGAGGCCAAGGCTGCCGGTCTGCTCGGCAAGAACATTCTGGGCTCGGGCTTTGACTTCGAGCTGTTCGTCCACACCGGCGCGGGTCGTTACATCTGCGGCGAAGAGACGGCGCTCATCAACTCCCTGGAAGGGCGCCGCGCCAACCCGCGCGCCAAGCCCCCTTTCCCCGCCGTTTCCGGCGTCTGGGGCAAGCCCACCTGCGTCAACAACGTCGAGACCCTGTGCAACGTGCCCGCCATCATCGGCAACGGTGTGGCCTGGTATCAGGGGCTGGCGCTGCCGGGTTCGGAAGATCACGGCACCAAGCTGATGGGCTTCTCCGGCAAGGTCAACAACCCCGGCCTGTGGGAGCTGCCGTTTGGCATCACCGCCCGCGAGCTGTTCGAGCACTACGCCGGCGGCATGAAGCCCGGCTATCGCCTGAAAGCCTGGCAACCGGGCGGTGCCGGTACCGGCTTCCTGCTGCCCGAGCACCTGGATGCCCAGATGTACGCCGGCGGCATCGGCAAGGTCGGCACCCGGATGGGCACGGGCCTTGCCATGGCGGTGGATGACAGCATCAACATGGTCTCCCTGCTGCGCAACATGGAAGAGTTCTTCGCCCGCGAGTCCTGCGGCTGGTGCACCCCCTGCCGCGACGGCCTGCCCTGGAGCGTCAAGCTGCTGCGCGCGCTGGAGCGAGGCGAGGGTCAGCCTGGGGATCTCGCCACCCTGGAGCAGCTGGTCAGCTTCCTCGGCCCGGGCAAGACCTTCTGCGCCCATGCCCCTGGCGCCATCGAGCCGCTGGGCAGTGCGATGAAGTATTTCCGCTCCGAATTCGAGGCCGGCGTCAGGGCGCCGCAGGATAGTCACAAGCAGCTCAAGGGTATCCAGCCCAACCTGCTGGGCGAGCGCTGGTAAGGCGCACAGCGTGCCCGCTGCGGGCCCGCTGAACCGGCGCGAGCCACAGAATTTATCTCATTGAAGTCAGGGAAGTTGTATGGCCACCATTCATGTAGACGGTAAAGAGTTCGAGGTAGACGGGGCAGATAACCTGCTGCAAGCCTGTCTCTCCCTTGGGCTGGACGTCCCCTATTTTTGCTGGCACCCGGCGCTCGGTAGCGTCGGCGCCTGCCGCCAGTGTGCGGTGAAGCAGTATCAGAATGCCGACGACAAGCGCGGCCGCCTGGTCATGTCCTGCATGACCCCCTCCACCGATGGCACCTATATCTCCATCGAGGACGAAGAGGCGAAGGAGTTCCGCAAGACGGTGGTGGAGTGGCAGATGACCAACCACCCCCACGACTGCCCGGTGTGCGAAGAGGGTGGCGCCTGCCACCTGCAGGACATGACGGTGATGACCGGCCACAACAGCCGGCGCTACCGTTTCACCAAGCGCACCCACCAGAATCAGGATCTGGGTCCCTTCATCAACCACGAGATGAACCGCTGCATCGCCTGCTATCGCTGCGTCCGTTACTACAAGGACTACGCCGGCGGCGAGGATCTCGGGGTCTACGGCGCCCATGACAACGTCTACTTCGGCCGGGTCGAGGATGGCACCCTGGAGAGCGAGTTCTCCGGCAACCTGGTGGAGGTCTGCCCCACCGGCGTGTTCACCGACAAGACCCACTCCGAGCGCTACAACCGCAAGTGGGACATGCAGTTCGCCCCCAGCATCTGCCAGGGGTGCTCGGTCGGCTGCAACATCAGCCCGGGTGAGCGTTATGGCGAGCTGCGCCGCATCGAGAACCGCTATCACGGCGCCCTGAACCACTACTTCCTGTGCGACCGCGGCCGCTTCGGCTACGGCCACGTCAATCTGACCGACCGCCCGCGCCAGCCCCTGCTGCAGGATGGCAATGACAGGCTGGCCATCACGGTGGATGGTGCCCTGAACCGGGCCGCCGATGCCCTGCGCACCGCCGCCGGCGTCATCGGCATCGGCTCGCCGCGGGCGTCGCTTGAGAGCAACTTCGCCCTGCGCGAACTGGTGGGTGCCGCCAACTTCTACAGCGGCGTCGAGCAAAGCGAATGGGAGTGCCTGCAGAAGATGCTGCAGATCCTGCAGCACGGTGGCGTGCGTACCCCCAGCCTGCGCGACATGGAAGAGGCCGACGCCGTGCTGGTGCTCGGCGAGGATGTCACCCAGACCGCCGCCCGCATTGCCCTGGCCCTGCGCCAGGCGGTCAAGGGCAAGGGCCGCGAGATCGCCCGCAAGCTGAAGGTGGATCTGTGGCAGGTCGCCGCGGTGCAGACCCTGGCCCAGAACGAGCGCTACCCGCTGCTCATCACCAGTCTCGACACCACCCGACTGGACGACGTGGCGAGCGGCACCCTGCACGCCCCCCACGCGGATCAGGCGCGCCTCGGCTTCGCCATCGCCCATTTGCTCGATGGCAGCGCCCCTGCCCTGACCGATCTCGCCCCCGAGCAACAGGCCCTGGCCGCCAGCTGGGCCGCACTGCTCGGCAATGCCAGGAAGCCGCTCATCATCGCCGGCACCGGTGCCCGCAGCCAGGCGCTGCTCGAGGCGGCCAGCAACATCGCCCGCGCCCTCAAGGGCCGTGGCCAGGCCGTGGAGCTCGCTCTGGTCGCTCAGGAGAGCAACAGCCTGGGGCTGGCCATGCTGGCCGGCAATGCCGCCCCGCTGGAAGCCGCCCTCGAGCGTATCGAAAGAGAAGAGAAGCTCGCGCTGGTGATGCTCGAGAACGATCTCTACCGCCGCGCACCGCGCAGCCGCGTCGATGCCGCCATCGACCGCCTGCAGCACCTGCTGGTGGTCGATCACCAGGACACCGGCACCGCCCAGAAGGCGGACCTGGTGCTGCCTGCCGCCAGCTTCGCCGAGGCAGACGGTACCCTCATCAACATGGAAGGTCGCGCCCAACGCTTCTTCCAGGTCTATGCCCCCGCCTTCTACAACGCCGACATCCAGGTACGCGAGAGCTGGCGCTGGCTGGCCGCCCTGCAAGGGGCGCTGGATCGCAAACCGCTGCGCTGGAACACCTTCGACGAGGTGAGCAGTGCCTGCGCCGCCAGCGCTCCGCTGCTGACCAGCATGCGCGAGGCCGCGCCCAACGCCGGTCTGCGCATCCGCGGCATGAAGCTCGCCCGCGAGCCGCACCGCTACAGTGGCCGCACCTCCATGCTGGCGGATCAGAACGTGAGCGAGCCCAGAGTCGCCCAGGATCCCGACTCACCCTTCAACTTCTCCATGGAAGGCTACGCCGGTGCCCGCCAGCCGCTGCAACAGGTGCCGTTCGCCTGGGCACCGGGCTGGAACTCCCCGTCCGCCTGGAACAAGTTCCAGGATGAAGTGGGTGGCAACCTGCGCGCCGGGGATCCCGGTCGCCGTCTGCTGGAAGCGGGCGAGGAGAGCCTCGGCTGGTTCGACACCGTCCCCGCCCCGTTCAGTGCCAAAGAGGCGCTGCAGGTGGTGAGCTATGACCAGCTGTTTGGCGGCGAAGAGCTGTCTGCCAGAAGCCCGGTCATCCAGGCCCGCATGAGCGAGCCCGTGCTGGTGCTGAACCAGGCCGACGCCAACCGTCTCGCCCTCAGTGCCGGCAGCCAGGTCGCCTTCTCCTGGGGTGGCCACCACTGGCGGTTGACCCTGCGTCTGAGCGAGCATCTGACCGCCGGTCTGGTGGGCCTGCCGCTTGGTGTCAACGGTCTGCCGACCGCCCTGCACCAGCAATATCTCGCCAACCTGCAGGAGGCCATCGCATGAGCGACTCTCTGATCGATCTGTTGCTGGAAATCGGCAAGGCATTGATCGTGCTGGTGGGGATCGTGGGGGCCGGCGCCTTCATGAGCTTCATCGAGCGCCGTCTGCTGGCGCTGTGGCAGGATCGTTACGGCCCCAACCGGGTAGGTCCCTTCGGCCTGCTGCAGCTGGCGGCCGACATGATCAAGATGTTCTTCAAGGAGGACTGGATCCCGCCCTTCGCCGATCGGCGGATCTTCGTGCTGGCCCCCATCATCGCCTTTACCGCCTTCATTCTGGCGTTTGCGGTGGTGCCGATCACCCCCACCTGGGGCGTGGCGGACCTCAACGTGGGGCTGCTCTACATCCTGGCCATCGCGGGGCTGGCGGTCTACGCCGTGCTGTTCGCCGGCTGGTCGAGCAACAACAAGTACTCCTTGCTCGGCAGCCTGCGCGCCTCGGCTCAGACTCTCTCCTACGAGGTGTTCTTGGGCCTGTCGCTGATGGGCATCGTCATCCAGACCGGCAGCTTCAACCTGCGCGATATCGTGGAAGCCCAGGTAGGACTGTGGAACGTGATCCCCCAGATCCTGGGCTTCATCACCTTCCTGTTTGCCGGCGTCGCCGTCACCCACCGTCATCCGTTTGACCAGCCGGAAGCCGAGCAGGAGCTCGCCGACGGTTATCACATCGAGTATGCGGGCATGAAGTGGGGTCTGTTCTTCGTGGGCGAATACATCGGCATCGTGCTGATCTCTTCGCTCATCGTGACCCTGTTCTTCGGTGGCTGGCACGGCCCCTGGCTGCCGCCCTTCATCTGGTTTGCCCTGAAGACCGCCTGCTTCATGGTGTTCTTCATCCTGCTGCGGGCCTCTCTACCCCGCCCGCGCTTTGACCAGGTGATGTCGTTTGGCTGGAAAGTCTGCCTGCCGCTGACCCTGCTCAACATGCTGGTCACCGGCGCCGTGGTGCTGATGAATGCGCAGTGAGGCCCCGATGGACAGAAAAATTGTGATGCCGTTTGGCTGGAACGTCTGCTTGCCCGCCGCCCTGCATCCCGCACGGGATGCAGCCGGTACGGGCTGTGGTGCTGATGAATGTGCAGTGAGGCACGACTATGAAAATTATTAACATCATCAAGGGTGTCGGCACCCAGTTACGCAGCCTGGGCATGGTGTTCTCCCATGCCTGGCGCCCCCGCGAGACCCTCAACTACCCGGAGCAGGCCGTCTATGCGGCGCCCCGCTATCGCGGCCGCATCGTGCTGACCCGCGATCCGGACGGCGACGAACGCTGCGTGGCCTGCAACCTGTGTGCGGTGGCCTGCCCGGTCGGCTGCATCTCGCTGCAAAAATCCGAGCGGGAAGATGGTCGCTGGTACCCTGAGTTCTTTCGCATCAACTTCTCCCGCTGCATCTTCTGCGGCCTGTGCGAAGAGGCCTGCCCCACCACCGCCATCCAGCTGACGCCGGATTTCGAGATGGGCGAGTACCGCCGCCAGGACCTGGTGTACGAGAAGGAAGATCTGCTGATCAGCGGCCCCGGCAAGTACCCGGACTACAACTTCTATCGCATGAGCGGGATGGCCATCGACGGCAAGCCGAAAGGGGATGCCGAGAACGAAGCCAAGCCCATCGATGTCAAGAGCCTGCTGCCCTGAGGAGTCAATCATGGAACTGGCATTCTATGCCGCGGCCCTGGTCGCCATTTACAGCACGCTGCGGGTGATCAGCACCAGCAATCCGATGCACGCGCTGCTCAATCTCATCATCTCCCTCATCGCCGTGGCCATGATCTTCTTCTGCCTGGGCGCCGCCTTCGCGGGCGCCCTGCAGGTGATCGTCTACGCGGGCGCCATCATGGTGCTGTTCGTGTTCGTGGTGATGATGCTGAACCTGGGCTCGGCCCAGGATCAGGAGAAGCACTGGCTCACTCCCACCACCTGGGTGGGCCCGGGCCTGCTTTCGCTCATTCTGCTCGGCTTTCTGGCCTACGGCATTCTCGGGGTCACCGGCGGTGAACTCGGTCTGACCGACGTCAGTGCCAAAGCGGTCGGCATCGCCCTGTTCGGTCCTTACGTGCTGGCGGTGGAGCTCGCCTCCATCCTGCTGCTGGCGGGTCTGGTCACCGCCTATCACCTTGGCCGCGAAGACAAGAGCGGCGAGGTACTCTCGGTGCCCCGCACCCCGGCCCGTCCATCACAAGAAGGAGGTCAGCAATGAATGGCATCCCCATGGAGCACGGGCTGCTGCTCGCCGCCGTGCTGTTCTGCATCGGCCTGTGCGGCCTGCTGATACGCCGCAACTTGTTGTTTATCCTCATGAGTATCGAAATCATGATGAACGCGTCCGCCCTGGCGTTCGTGGTGGCGGGTAGCCGCTGGGCCCAGGCCGACGGCCAGATCATGTACATACTGGTGATTTCTCTGGCGGCAGCGGAGGCCAGTATCGGCCTCGCCCTGTTACTGCTGCTCTATCGTCGTTACCACACCCTGAACGTGGACACTGTGAGCGAGATGCGCGGATGAGCCTCCTATACCTGACTTTTCTGTTTCCGCTGCTGGGATGGCTGGTGCTGGCCTTCTCCCTCGGTCGTTTCGGCGAGCGCACCTCGGCGCTCATCGGCGTCGGCAGCATAGGGTTGTCGGCCCTCACTACCCTGTGGGTCGGCATCGATTTTCTCAACACCATGCCGGTGGGCGGCGTCTATACCCAGACCCTGTGGCAGTGGATCTCGGTGGGCAGCTTCAGCCCCAGCTTCCGCCTGGCACTGGACGGCCTGTCGCTGACCATGCTCGGCGTGGTCACCGGGGTGGGCTTCTTCATCCACCTGTTCGCCTCCTGGTACATGCGTGGGGAAGAGGGTTATTCGCGCTTCTTCACCTACACCAACCTCTTCATCGCCAGCATGCTGTTCCTGGTGCTGGCCGATGACCTGCTGTTCGTGTATCTGGGCTGGGAAGGGGTGGGTCTGTGCAGCTACCTGCTGATCGGCTTCTACTACAAGGATCGCAATAACGGTGCCGCCGCCCTCAAGGCGTTCGTGGTGACCCGGGTCGGCGACGTCTTCCTCGCCATCGGCCTGTTCATCCTCTATCGCGAGCTCGGCACCCTCAACATCCACGAGCTGCTGGTGCGTGCCCCCACCCTGTTTGCCGAAGGCTCCCCCGCCCTGTCGCTGGCCTGCCTGATGCTGCTCGGCGGCGCCGTCGGCAAATCGGCCCAGCTGCCGCTGCAGACCTGGCTGGCGGATGCCATGGCGGGCCCGACCCCGGTCTCGGCGCTGATCCACGCGGCCACCATGGTGACCGCCGGTGTCTATCTCATCGCCCGTACCCACGGTCTGTTCCTGCTGGCCCCCGAGATCCTGCATCTGGTGGCGCTGGTCGGGGCCATTACCCTGGTGCTGGCGGGCTTTGCGGCCCTGGTGCAAACCGACATCAAGCGGATCCTGGCCTACTCCACCATGAGCCAGATCGGCTACATGTTCCTGGCCCTCGGCGTTGGTGCCTGGGAAGGGGCCATCTTCCACCTGATGACCCACGCCTTCTTCAAGGCGCTGTTGTTCCTCTCCGCCGGTGCCGTGATCGTCGCCACCCACCACGAGCAGAACATCTTCAAGATGGGAGGCCTGCGCAAGAGCCTGCCGCTGGTCTATGCCTGCTTCCTGGTAGGGGGCTCGGCCTTGGCCGCGCTGCCGCTGGTGACCGCCGGTTTCTACAGTAAAGACGCCATCCTGTGGCAGGTGCAGGCCAGCGGCCAGAGCGCCCTGCTGTGGGCTGGCCTTGGCGGTGCCTTCCTCACCTCCCTCTACACCTTCCGCCTCATCTTCATCGCCTTCCACGGCGAGGCGAAGACCGAGGCTCACGCCGGTCACGGTCTGGCCCACCAGCTGCCGCTGTTGGTGCTGATGGTGCTCTCCACCGGCATCGGCGCCCTCATCGTGCCGCCGCTGGCGGGGGTACTGCCGGCGGGTCCGGGGGATCACATCGAAGAGGGGCGCCACGCGCTGGAGATCACCTCCGCCGTCATCGCCATCGCCGGTATCGCCCTGGCCGCCTTCCTGTTCCTGGGCGAGCGCCGCCTGGCCAGCAGCATAGCCAACAGTGCGCCGGGCAAGTTGCTCAGCACCCTCTGGTTCAACGCCTGGGGCTTTGACTGGCTTTACGATCAGCTGTGGGTCAAACCGTATCTGCTGGCGACCCGGTTGCTCGGCAAGGATCCGCTGGACTGGATGATGAACCTGCCGGCCTGGCTGGCCCAGAGCGGCCACCAGCTGCTGGCCTGGACCGTTTCCGGCAAGTTGCGCTGGTATGCAGCCTCCATGGGGATGGGCGCCGCCCTGATCCTGGCCCTGCTGCTGCTCGGCTGATCCCGTGATGCAGCCCCTGAACTCGCAGCAAGCCCACGGGCCTGCACAGTGACTAGAACATAGACGAGAGCTGATATCGTGACCTTACTCTGGATCTTGTTAATACCCTTCATCGGCGGTCTGCTCTGTTGGCAGACCGAGCGATTCGGCGAGTACTTCGTACGCTGGGTCGCCCTGTTGTCGATGAGCGCCTGCCTGCTGCTCGCCTGCGCCATCTGGTGGAGCGGCGATTTCACCCTGTCAGCCCAGGGCGGCGTCCCCGTCTGGGCCGCCGAACTGCAACTGCCCTGGATCCCCCGCTTTGGCATCTCATTGCACCTGGCGGTGGATGGCTTGTCGCTGTTGATGGTGATCCTCACCTGCTTCATCGGCGTGCTGGCCATCCTTTGTTCCTGGAAGGAAATCGTGCAGCGCATCGGCTTCTTCCACCTCAACCTGTTGTGGATCCTGGGTGGCGTACTCGGCGTCTTCATGGCGCTGGACCTGTTCCTCTTCTTCTTCTTCTGGGAGATGATGCTGGTGCCCATGTACTTCCTGATTGCGCTGTGGGGCCACTCGGTCACCGACGGCAAATCCAGGATCAACGCCGCCACCAAGTTCTTCATCTACACCC
Source organism: Aeromonas sp. 600276 (assembly GCF_049175815.1). NCBI lineage: Bacteria > Pseudomonadati > Pseudomonadota > Gammaproteobacteria > Aeromonadales > Aeromonadaceae > Aeromonas > Aeromonas sp. 600276. Next base: position 58,306 of record NZ_JAAKVU010000006.1, read on the forward strand.
AGGTCAGCGGCCTCATCATGCTGGTCGCCATCCTGGGCCTGGTGCTGACTCACCACGCCGCCACCGGCGTGTTCACCTTCAACTATCAGGACTTGTTGAACACCCCCATGAGCGAGGGTGTGCAGTGGCTGCTGATGCTGGGCTTCTTCATCGCCTTCGCGGTCAAGATGCCGCTGGTGCCGCTGCACGGCTGGCTGCCGGATGCCCACAGCCAGGCGCCGACCGCGGGTTCCGTGGACCTGGCGGGGATCCTGCTCAAAACCGCCGCCTACGGCCTGCTACGCTTCGCCCTGCCGCTCTTCCCCGAGGCGTCCGCCGAATTTGCCCCCTACGCCATGGTGCTGGGCCTCATCGGCATCGTCTACGGCGCCATCGTGGCGTTCGCCCAGACCGACATCAAGCGGCTGGTGGCCTACACCAGCATCTCCCACATGGGCTTCGTGATGATCGCCATCTATTCGGGCAGCGAGCTGGCCCTGCAGGGCGCCGTGGTACAGATGATCGCCCACGGTCTCTCCGCCGCCGGCCTCTTCATCCTGTGCGGTCAGCTCTACGAGCGTCTGCACACCCGGGACCTGCGCCTGATGGGCGGGCTGTGGGGTCGTCTGCGCTACCTGCCCGGCGTGATGTTGTTCTTCTCGGTCGCCTCTCTGGGGATGCCGGGCACCGGCAACTTCGTCGGCGAATTCCTGATCCTCATCGGCAGCTTCCAGGTTGCCCCCGTGCTCACCATCATCGCCACCTTCGGGCTGGTACTGGCCTCGGTCTACTCCCTCATCATGCTGCAGCGCGCCTGCTTCGGTACCCCCAAGGACGATAGCGTCCTCAAGGGGCTCGACAGTCGCGAGCTGGTGATGATGATGACCATCGCTGGTCTTTTGGTGCTGCTCGGTGTCTATCCCCAACCTGTGCTCGACACCGCAGGCAACAGCCTGCTGAGCGTGCTGCACTGGTATGCCCTGCCCTTCGCAGGAGCATTGCAATGAGAGTGACCGCTGTTAAACCGCTGGCCCTGTTGCCTTCCTTGTCCCTTACAGGAGCACTGCAATGACCTTCACCGCTTCGCAACTGCTGGCCCTGCTGCCCCTGTTGCTGACAACCGGGGCCATGGTGGCCCTGATGCTGGCCATCGCCTGGAAACGGTGCGATGACACCGCCTTCGTGGTCACCATCGCCGGTCTCAACCTGGCGCTCTTCTCCCTGCCCATCGTGATGGCGCAAGGAGATCAGGGGGTCACCCCGCTGCTGCAGATCGATGGCTACGCCGTCTTTTACATGGGGCTGGTGCTCATCGGCGCCCTGGCGACCTGTACCTTTGGCCGCTCCTGGCTCAAGGGCTATCCGGACAACCGGGAAGAGTTCTACCTGCTGCTGCTGATCGCCACCGCCGGTGGCCTGGTGCTGGCCGGCTCCCGTCACCTCGCCTCCCTGTTCATCGGGATCGAGATGCTGACCCTGCCGATGTTCGGTCTGGTGGGCTACGCCTATCGTGAGCGCCACTCGCTGGAGGCCAGCATCAAGTACATGGTGCTCTCCGCCGCCGCCACCGCCTTCCTGCTGTTCGGCATGGCACTGCTCTATGCCCAGGCAGGGAGCCTGAGCTTCAGCGATCTGGGGCTGACCCTGGCCACCACCCCGGCCCACCACCCGCTGCTGATGGGCGGTCTGGGTCTGATGCTGGTCGGCTTTGCCTTCAAGCTATCCCTGGCGCCGTTCCACCTCTGGACTCCGGACGTGTACGAAGGGGCGCCGGCCCCGGTGGCCACCTTCCTCGCCACCGTCAGCAAGATCGCAGTGTTCTGCGTGCTGCTGCGCTTCTACCTGGCGGTGCCCGCTGCCGCGGATCCCATGATCCACTGGCTGCTGGCCGCCATGGCGGTGGTCTCCATCGTCATCGGCAACCTGCTGGCCCTGCTGCAGACCAACATCAAGCGGATGATGGGTTACTCCTCCATCTCCCACTTCGGCTACCTGCTGGCGGTGATCGTGGCGAGCCGTCTCGGCCAGATGCCGGTGGAAGCGGCCGGCGTCTATCTGCTGATGTATCTGTTCACCAGCCTGGGGGCCTTCGGCGTCATCAGCATGATGTCCAGCCCCTATCGCGGCAAGGATGCGGACTCCCTGCACAGCTACCGCGGCCTGTTCTGGCGTCGTCCCTACCTGACCGCCGTGCTGACCGTGATGATGCTCTCGCTGGCCGGTATCCCCATGACGCTCGGCTTCATCGGCAAGTTCTACCTGATCGGGGTGACCGTCGATGCCAAGCTGTGGTGGCTCTCCGGCGCCATCGTGCTCGGCAGTGCCCTGGGTCTCTATTACTACCTGCGGGTCATGGTCACCCTCTACCTGCGCGAGCCCGGCATGCAGCTGCGCGACGCCAAGGGGGACTGGGCCATCACCTCCGGTGGTCTGGTGGTGCTGCTCTCCGCCGCACTGGTGGTGGCACTGGGTCTCTATCCCCAGCCGGTCATCAGCCTGGTACAGGGCTTCCAGAACGTGGTGCTGCGCTGATTTCACTCCCCCAAAAAACCGGCCCAGGTGGCCGGTTTTTTATCTGCCCAAAGCTGGATGCCTGACCAGCCATCTCAAATTTATCTGCCTTTATAACGGCTTATAAGCTCTTGTCGGACACGACCGGGTATCCACTTCGCCCGCCTTGCTGATATATTGGCCATTGGCAGGAAAGGAGTTCCGAGGGATGATGCAGCCCGCTTTTCTTTCATTCGATGCGCAACCACTGGCCGATGCACTGCAGCCCTATCGCGGGGAGCGGCTCGATCTCTTGCTGGCCGAGCAGGATGCCGGGCACGTGGCCGAGCTGCAGCAGCAGTGCCGGCGGCTCGATATTCAGCTCAGCGGCGCACTCTTTCCCCGCCTCATCAGCCGCCACGGCTTTCATGAGCACGGTGCCTGGCTGCTGCCGCGCCCGGCCTCACACGCCCCCCTGCTCATCCCGCTCGATCCCGCCGCCTGCACAGACCTGCAAGTCAGCACCCTTTGCGATGCGCTGCTCCCCCAGCTTGCGCAGTGGCCAGAGGCCGCGGGCGTACCGACCCTCTTTCTGACCTTTGATGCCATGATCCCCAACATCGCCTCCCTCCTCGAGGGGATCTATCTGCACCTCGCGGACAGGGTCAATTATGCCGGCGTCAATGCCGGCAGTGGCCAGTTCCGCCCCATGCCCTGCCTGTTCGACAACCACAGATTGCTGGCGCAGGCAGTCTGCTGCACCCTGCTGCCCCACCACAGCTACCCGCTGCTCGAGCACGGCTATCAGCTCACCGCCCAGCCCATGCTGGCCACCAGCAGCGAGGGCAACAAGATTGCCTTCATCGACTGGGAGCCGGCCTTCAGTCGCTACCAGTCCCTGGTCCAGCAACAGTTCCAGCAGCGCTTGACGCCGGATCAGTTCTACCAGTACGGCGTCCACCTGCCGCTCGGGCTGCTGCGGGCCAACGGCGACGTCATCGTGCGCATCCCGGTCGCCGTCACCGACGAGGGGGCCCTGCTCTGCGTCGGGGAGGTGCCGGATCACAGCATCCTCACCCTGCTCAAGGCGCCGCAGAGCCCGACCGCCCACGCCATCGAGCTGGCCGAAAAGCTGAGCCGGCACGGCGCCCCCGAGCGCCTCGAGATCTACTACTGCGCCGGCCGTCAGCAGCACTTCGGCGAGCAGAGCACGCTGGAGCTGAAAACCCTCTTCAGCCACAGCGGTGCCCACGAGCTGGTGGGCGCCCTCTCCCTTGGCGAGATTGGCAGCCTGCGGCCGGGGGAGTATCCGCTGTTTCACAACGGCGCCATTCTCTGCAACGGGGAGGGACGACGATGAACAACGACCACGCCATGGCCATCGTCTGCGATCTTGCTCTCTGCATCGGTCGCGAGGTCACTCTGGACACCCTGTTGACCAAGGTGCTGCAGCGTTTTCTGTTTCACTGTGCCTGCCCGGTCGGGCTGGTGCTGCAGCAGTTGCCGCAGGGGGAGTACAAGATCATCAAGGCGATCGGGGATGAGCAGCTGGTCCGCCATCAGGGGGAGCCGCTCGCGCTGCCCCACTGGGTCGGCGCCGGCGAGCAGTGCATCCTGCGCGCCCCGCTGCCGCTGCCCGCTGCACGCCCCTACCCCTTTGCCTACCGGCTGCGGATCGAGGGGGGTTACCTGATGCTGCTGCTCTCCCCCAATGCGGAGCAGCAGGGGGAGCGGCTCTGTCACCTGTTCAGCCCCATCCTCGGCAACCTGGCCCGCGCCATCCAGCTGTGCCGGGACAGCGAGCAGCTGGCGCTGCGCCAGCAGGCGGAGCTGGTCGACATGCAGCGCTTCAACGAATCCCTGCTCAAGGCAATTCCCATTCCGGTGTTTTACAAGGATGTCGAGGGGCGTTTCATCAGCTGCAACCCGACCTTCACCCAGATCACCGGCATCAGCAAGGTCGAGCTGCAGGGCAAGCGGGTGGACGAGCTCCTCCCCCCCGAGATGGCCGACGAATACACCCAGCGCGACCTGGAAGTGCTGCGCAGCAGGCAGCCGCAATATTTCGAGCACACCCTGTTTGACCGGGAGGGCCGCCGCTATCAGGTGCTCAACTTCAAGGATCTCTTCTACGACCATCAGGGCGAGGTGGCCGGCATCATAGGTGCGCTGGTCGACATCACCCATATCAAGGAGAGTGAGCAGCAGCAGCGCACCCTGCTGTTCCAGACCATAGCGGCGCTCTCCTCCGCCATCGCCCACAAGGATCCCAGCACCGCGGGCCACGAACGGCGCGTGCACGATCTGGCGCTGGCCATCGGCCAGCATCTGCAACTCGCGCAAGAGCGGCTGGATGGACTGGGCCTCGCCGCCATGGTGCACAACATCGGCCTGCTGCAGATCCCGGCGGAGATCCTCACCCGCCCCCGCGAATTGCGGGAGGTGGAGTTCGAGCTCATCAAGCTGCACCCGCAGGCGGGCTGTGAAATTTTGCAGCAGATAGACTTCCCCTGGCCCATCGCCACCATAGTGCAGCAGCACCATGAGAACATGGACGGCAGTGGCTATCCGCAGGGATTGCAGGGGGATGCTATCTGCCTGGAGGCGCGCATCATCCGGGTGGCCGACTCCTTGGCGGCCATGACCGCCCACCGTCCGTTTCGGCGGGCCCTCTCCTTCACCGATGCCTTCGCCGAGCTGACCCGCTATGCCGGTGTCCACTACGACGAACAGGTGGTCAGCGCCTGCTTCGCCGTCTGGCAGGCGGGCTACCGCTTCGCCCCCCTTTGACCGAGGCTGGATGACGATGAGTTCAAGACCCGCACCGCCCTTTACCCCGCTGTCCACGGCCGCCCTGCTTGGTCAGGTGATGGATCAGCTGCCCTACCGGGTGCTGCTCAAGGATACCCGCTCCCTCTTCATCGCCTGCAACCGGCTGCTGGCAGACGATCTCGCTCTCAACCCGGCCGAACTGGTCGGCAAGTGCGATGCCGACTTCTTCCCGGCCGAGCTGGCCCAGCGCTATCGGGACGACGATCTCAGGGTCATGGCCAGCGGCACCACCCAGCGCCACGAGGAGCCTTATCTCAAGGGAGGCGAGGCCCGCTGGCTCAGCACCACCAAGTTTCCCCTGCACGACGAGCTGGGTCAGGTGGTCGGCGTCGGGGTCTTCTTCGATGACATCACCGAGAAGAAGCAGCAGCAGGAGCGGCTGCAACAGTACACCTGGACCCTGGAGGCTATCGGCCGCGCCCATCACGCCATGCTCAGGCCGGACGACGAGCAGACGCTGCTGCAGGAGATCTGCGACGCCATCACCTTCGATGGCCGTTTCCCCCTCGTGACCGTGCTGCAGGAAAAACCTGACCAGCACACCCTGCAGGTGCTGGCGCAGGCGGGCAACGCAACCTGGTTTGCCAGCGACGAGTGGCTGACCCGGGATCCCGCCCTGCACCAGGCCATCAGCACAGAGATGCCGTGCAACGAGGCGCTCCCCTGCGAGCTGGTACATCATTCGGCCACCCTGCGCGCCCGCCTGCTGCTGCCGCTGCAGTGGCACACCGGCGGGCACGGCGGCCTGCTCATTCACAGCGAGCAGGCCCGCCCCTTCACCGACGAGGAGGTGCACCTCTTCAGCCAGCTGGCGGACTACCTTGCCTATGGCCTGCAGGCCCGCAGCACCCAGCAGGCCTACCTCACCGCCCAGCGCGACAAGATGCTGCATGCCCGTCAGCTGGAGCTGGCGCTGGAAGATGCCCTCGGTGCCATTGCCGCCGTGCTGGAGCAGCGCGATCCCTATACCGCCGGCCACCAGAAGCACGTCGCCACCCTGGCGCTGGCCATAGGTCGCGAGCTGCAGCTCGATGAGAAGCGGTTGCGGGGACTCTATCTGGGGGCCATGGTGCACGACATCGGCAAGATCCAGGTGCCGGTCGACATCCTCACCAAGCCGGGGCGGCTCACGCCCCAGGAGTTCAACCTGGTCAAGGAGCACCCGGGCGCCGGCTATCAGGTGCTCAAGGATATCGCCCTGCCCTGGCCCATCGCCCAGATGATCCACCAGCACCACGAGTACATCGATGGCTCCGGCTACCCGGCCGGGCTCAAGGGCGAGCAGATCCTGCTGGAGGCCCGCATCCTCACGGTGGCCGACATAGTGGAGTCCATGTCCTCCGATCGCCCCTACCGCGCCGCCCTCGGCATTCCCCAGGCCAGGGCCCATATCATCCAGCTGCGCGGCACCCGACTGGATGAAGCCGTCGTGGATGCCTGCCTGCGCATTCTCGATCGCGGTGACTTCATCCCCCACGAACTGGGTCACGGCCGCCCCTAGCGGGAAGGTCGCCATAAAAAAAACCGGCCACAAGGGCCGGTTTTTGTTTGCGTCGCAGGCTTAGCCCAGACGAACCCGGGCGTTGCGGAACATCCGCATCCAGGCGCCATCCTCTCCCCAGTTGTCCGGGTGCCAGGAGTTGGCCACGGTGCGGAACACCCGCTCCGGGTGCGGCATCATGATGGTGGCGCGGCCATCCGTGGTGGTCACGGCGGTGATACCGTTCGGCGAGCCGTTCGGGTTGGCAGGATACTGCTCGGTCACCTGACCGCGGTTGTCCACGAAACGCAGCCCCACCAGACCGCTGGCTTGCAGCGCCGCCAGGTGGGCGGCATCGCGCACCTCCACTCGCCCTTCCCCGTGGGAGACGGCGATGGGCATCATGGAGCCCGCCATGCCAGCGAAGAATGCGGACGGGGACTCCTGTACTTCCACCAGGCTGAAGCGGGCCTCGAAGCGCTCGGAGCGGTTGCGCACGAAACGCGGCCACAGATCGGCGCCCGGGATCAGCTCGCGCAGGTTGGACATCATCTGGCAGCCGTTGCAGACACCGAGCGACAGGGTATCGCCGCGCTCGAAGAAGCGCTGGAACTGCTCGCGGGCGCCCTCGTTGAACAGGATGGACTTGGCCCAGCCCTCGCCCGCCCCCAGCACGTCGCCGTAGGAGAAGCCGCCACAGGCCACCAGGGTCTGGAACTGCTCCAGCTTGATGCGGCCACTGAGGATGTCGCTCATATGGACGTCGACGGCGGTGAAGCCGGCGCGGTCAAACGCTGCCGCCATCTCCACGTGGGAGTTGACCCCCTGCTCGCGCAGCACCGCCAGACGGGGGGAGACACCTTTGGCGATATAGGGCGCCGCCACGTCCTCGGCCGGGTTGTAGCTGAGCCTGGCCTGCAGACCCGGATCGGCTGCGTCCTGACGGGCGGCATGCTCCTGATCCGCGCACTCGGGGTTGTCGCGCAGGCGCTGCATCTGCCAGCTGGTCTCGCCCCAGATGGTACGCAGGGCAGTGCGGCTGGCGCGATAGACCTCCTGACCAGCCCGCTGCAGGGTGATGAGATCCCCCTCGCGCACCGTGCCGAGCACGTGGGAGCAGGCCGCCAGACCGTGACCGGCCAGCAGGGTCATCACCGCTTCCTTGTCTTCACGGCGTACCTGGATGACGGCCCCCAGCTCTTCGTTGAACAGGGCCGGCAGCAGGTCGCCGCCGATGCGATCCAGTTGCAGGTCGAGGCCACAGTGACCGGCGAAGGCCATCTCCACCAGGGTGACGAAGAGGCCACCGTCGGAGCGGTCGTGATAGGCGATCAGCTTGCGATCGGCCACCAGTGCCTGAATGGCGTTGAAGAAGCCCTTGAGCTGGACCGGGTTGTCCAGATCCGGCGCCTTGTCACCCAGCTGGCGATAGACCTGGGCCAGTGCGGAGGCACCGAGGCGCTGCTTGCCGTTGCCAAGGTCGATGAGGATAAGGTCGGTTTCACCGAGATCGCTGCGCAGTTGCGGGGTCACTGTGTTGCGCACGTCCTCGACCCGGGCAAAGGCAGAGATGAGCAGGGAGAGCGGCGAGGTGACGCTTTGCTCCTTGCCATCCTGCTGCCAGCGGGTCTTCATGGACATGGAGTCCTTGCCCACCGGGATGGTGATGCCAAGGGCCGGGCATAGCTCCTCGCCCACCGCCTTGACCGCCTCGTAGAGACCGGCATCTTCCCCCGGGTGACCGGCTGCGGCCATCCAGTTGGCGGAGAGCTTGACCCGCTTGAGCGACCCGATGTGGGCCGGCGCCAGGTTGGTCAGGGCCTCGGCCACCGCCATACGGGCGGAAGCCGCATGAGAGAGCAGCGCCACCGGGGTGCGTTCGCCCATGGACATGGCTTCACCGTGGTAGCTGTCGTAGGTGGCGGCGGTGACGGCGCAGTCGGCCACCGGGATCTGCCAGGGGCCGACCATCTGGTCGCGGTTGACCAGACCCGTCACGCTGCGATCGCCGATGGTGATGAGGAAGGATTTCTCCGCCACGGTCGGCAGACGCAATACCCGCTCGGCGGCGTCGCCGAGGGTGATGCCATCCAGTTGCAGTGCCTTGCCCTGGGCGGGCAGGCTCGCTACGTCGCGGTGCATCTTGGGGGTCTTGCCCAGCAGCACGTCCAGCGGCAGATCGATGGGGTGATTGTCAAAGTGCTGGTCGGAGAGGGTCAGGTGTTTCTCTTCGGTGGCGCTGCCGATGACGGCATAAGGTGCACGCTCACGCTCGCACAACGCCTTGAACAGCGGCAGCTTCTCTTTGGCCACAGCCAGTACGTAGCGCTCCTGGGATTCGTTGCACCAGATCTCCAGCGGGCTCATGCCCGGCTCGTCGTTCGGGATGGCTCGCAAATCGAAGCGACCGCCGCGATCGCCGTCGCTCACCAGCTCCGGCATGGCGTTGGAGAGACCACCCGCACCCACGTCGTGAATGAAGACGATGGGGTTGTCGTCCCCCAGCTGCCAGCAGCGATCGATCACCTCTTGGCAGCGGCGCTCCATCTCGGGGTTGTCACGCTGCACCGAGGCAAAGTCGAGGTCCTCGGCCGACTGACCGGAGGCCATGGAGGATGCAGCGCCGCCGCCCAGACCGATGTTCATGGCCGGGCCACCCAGCACGATGAGGGCAGCCCCCACCGGGATCTCCCCTTTCTGGACGTGCTCGCTGCGGATGTTGCCGATGCCACCCGCCAGCATGATGGGTTTGTGGTAGCCACGCACCTCGACGCCGTTGTGGCTCGGCACCTCCTCTTCGAAGGTACGGAAGTAACCGAGAATGGCAGGACGGCCGAACTCGTTGTTAAACGCCGCCCCGCCAAGCGGCCCCTCCTGCATGATGTCAAAGGCGCTGACGATGCGGCTCGGCTTGCCGAAATCCTGCTCCCAGGGCTGTTCGAAACCCGGGATGCGCAGGTTGGAGACGGAGAAGCCCACCAGACCCGCCTTGGGCTTGGCGCCACGGCCTGTCGCACCCTCGTCGCGGATTTCGCCGCCGGAGCCGGTAGCGGCGCCCGGGAAGGGGGAGATGGCGGTCGGGTGGTTGTGGGTCTCCACCTTCATCAGGATGTCGACCTGCTCCTGGTGGTACTGGTATTCGCCGTTGGCGGGGCTCGGGAAGAAGCGGCCACCCTGGCTCCCTTCCATCACGGCGGCGTTGTCTTTATAGGCAGACAGGACATGATCCGGCGTCTGCTCGAAAGTGTTCTTGATCATCTTGAACAGCGACTTGGGCTGCTGCTCACCGTCGATGGTCCAGTCGGCGTTGAAGATCTTGTGGCGGCAGTGCTCGGAGTTTGCCTGGGCAAACATGTAGAGCTCGATGTCGTTGGGATTGCGACCTAGCCGGGTGAAGTTCTCCACCAGGTAATCGATCTCGTCGTCGGCCAGCGCCAGACCCAGTGTCACGTTGGCCTCGGCCAGGGCGGCGCGGCCACCGGCCAGCACGTCCACCTGGGTGAAGGGGCGCGGCTCCTGATGGGCAAACAGGGCGGCGGCCTCGTTCATCTCGCCAAACACCGTCTCCATCATGCGGTCGTGCAGCACGGCGGCCACGTCGGCGCGCTGGGCAGCGCTCAGCTCACCCTTGGCCTGCACGTAGTAGGCAATGCCGCGCTCGAGCCGCTTGACCTGGGTCAGGCCGCAGTTGTGGGCGATGTCGGTTGCTTTGGAAGACCAGGGGGAGATAGTGCCGGGGCGGGGGGTAACGAGAAACAGCTGACCGCTGGGGGTGTGTTCGGGGATGGTCGGGCCGTAGCGCAGGAGCTGGCCCAAGGTCGCTCGCTCCGGGGGCGACAGCGGGCTCGAGAGCTCGGCGAAGTGCACATATTCGGCATAGACATCCTCTATCTCTACTCCTCTCTCCTGTTTCATCTGCGCGAAGCGTTGCAGCAGTTTTTGGACACGAAACTCAGACAGTGCGGGGGCACCACGCAAGATATCCATATGACCTTTCTCACCAAGTGTTGAAGTGGGGGGGAATTGAGACGCGCGTATTATAGGGATCAGGCCGACGGCGGACAAACGTTTTTCTTGATTTACCAAGTGTGACTCGGTCCACACTCTCTGGTATAAAGGTGCCTCTTTTTTGACAAATGCCGATTTTTTCAACAAGGGTACTCACCTACTTGCGCTGCATTTTTCGACTGTTTATCGGGCTGATGTTGCTGCTGACCCTGGTCGGTTGCGACTTCTACACCCCCTCCAGCCAGCTGGAGCAGATCCGCCAGCGGGGCGAGATCCGGGTTGGCACCATCTATGGCCCCACCTCTTATTACCAGCGTGACGACACCGCCCAGGGGTTCGATTACGAACTGGCGAAAAGCTATGCCGACTGGCTGGGGGTCAAGCTGACCATAGTGCCGGTCTATTCCACCGCCGAGCTGGTGGATCTGCTCAAGAAGGGCAAGCTCGATCTGGCCGCGGCCGCCATCGTCATCACCCCGGAGCGGCGCCAGCTGTTTCGCTTCGGCCCCGGCTTCTATCAGGTCTCGCCCAAGCTGGTTTATCGCAACGGCTCCCCCAAGCCCAGGGACATCGGCGATCTCAAGGGCAACATAGTGGTGCCTGCCGGTTCCACCGGGGAGGATCTGCTCAAGGAGCTGGCCAAGCAGCACCCCAATCTCAAGTGGAGCACCAACCGGGACGCCGACGTGGAGGAGCTGCTCAAGCAGGTGGCCGACGGCAAGATTGACTACACGGTGGTGCAGGATACCGTGCTGGCCCGTACCCAGCGCTACTACCCCGAACTCACCGAGGGGATGACCTTGGCCAAGAACCAGACCGTGGCCTGGGCCATGACCAAGCTGCCGGACGACAGCCTCTACGCCAGCATCATCGACTTCTTCGGCCAGCGCTTCATGGATGGCGCCATCGCCAAGCTCGACGAGAAGTACTTCGGCCACGTGCAGAATTTCGACTTCGTCGACACCCGCACCTTCCTGCAGCGGGCCAAGAGTCTGCTGCCCAAGTACCAGGATCTGTTCAAGACCCACGCCAAGCTGGTGGACTGGCGCCTGCTGGCCGCCATCAGCTATCAGGAGTCCCACTGGGATCCGGAGGCCCGCTCCTACACAGGGGTTCGTGGCATGATGATGCTGACCGAGCCCACCGCCAAGGCGATGGGGGTCAACAACCGGCTGCACCCGGAGGAGAGCATCAAGGGGGGCGCCCGTTATCTCGAGCAGATGATGGCGAAGGTGCCCGCCTCGGTGCCCGATGACGAGAAGGTGTGGTTTGCCCTCACCGCCTACAACATCGGCTACGGCCACATGATGGATGCCCGCCGCCTGACCAAGGAGCTCGGCAAGAATCCGGACGCCTGGAGCGACGTAAAAGAGGTGCTGCCGCTGCTGCAGCAGTCGCGCTGGCATCGCAAGGTGCGCTACGGCTATGCCCGCGGCGGCGAGGCGCGCAACTACGTCAACAACGTGCGCCAGTACTACCAGAGCCTGCTCTGGCTCGACAACGAGCAGCAGAAGGCCCATCGCCGCGAAGAGCTGGATGAGGATGACAGCAGCGAGCCGACCAGTGCCGAACGTCCCACCGTCATCGCCGAGGTGGTCAAGCAGATCACCCTGCGCTGATCCCTGTTGACAGGTTTGTTTTTCGGGTGGTTTCTCTGTTACCATCCGACCACACCGGAGCCTATCCGAATCTGTTTTTATCGCGCTATTTCATCCACTTGCACTCGGATGACAGCACTTTCAGATAGGCTCCCATCATCACCCAAGGCCGGGATGGCCACCCCATGGGAGGAGACCAAGATGCGAGCTCGCAGAAGAACGACACTGGTCAAGAAGACAAGGTGCGGCTGGAGCCCCAGACGCAAGCTCAAGCTCAACGAGATCAAACGCAAGATATGGCGCCGAAACCGCTCCTTCACCTTGCTGATAGCAGAGCACACAGCATAAACCCGGCATTCGCCGGGTTTTTTATTGCCTCAATTTTCCGTCAGCGGGCTCACCTCGAAGAGCACTGCCCGCTTCGACACCAGGCTGTTGCAGTGGTTGCAGAAGTAATCCACCGCGCCGCAGGCCTTGAGCCGCTCCAGCTCCTGCCGGCAGGTCGGGCAGAGCGCCCGGATCTGGTAACGGGCCTGGCACTGACCACAGGTGGTCTCGCGACTGCGGCTGTCCAGCTCGCCCTGGCAGGCAGGGCAGACAAGTTGACTCATGGTTGGCTCCTTGCAAAGTGAATGTGCACTGGGCGGCCCCACTGCACATTCCCCTCCCCTTCAAGACCACTAGAAAAACGGCTGCCGGTGAGGGCAGCCGCAGGGCCTTATTTCTTGGCTTTGGCCTTGAGCAGGCGCTTGCGCTGGCGCTCCTGGCTCAGGGTCAGGGTGTTCTTCTTGCCCTCGAACGGGTTGACCGACTCCTGGAACTCGACCCGAACCGGCGTCCCCATGATCTTCAACGACTTGCGGAAGTAGTTGATGAGGTAGCGCTTGTAGGAGTCCGGCAGGTCGTTGAGCTGGTTGCCGTGGATCACGATGCGCGGCGGGTTGTAGCCACCGGCATGGGCGTACTTCAGCTTGACCCGGCGGCCGTTCACCATGGGCGGCTGGTGGTCTTCCTGGGCCATCTGCATGATGCGGGTCAGCATGGCGGTGCTGGTACGGCGGGTGGCGGACTGGTAGGCCTCCTGGATGGATTCGAACAGGTGGCCGACGCCGCTGCCGTGCAGGGCGGAGATGAAGTGCACGCGGGCGAAGTCGATGAAGCCCAGACGACGATCGAGCTCGTTCTTGACGTCCTCTTTCACCTTCTGATCCAGACCGTCCCACTTGTTCACCACCAGCACCACGGAGCGGCCGGTGTTGAGCACGAAACCGAGGATGCTCAAGTCCTGATCGGTGATGGTCTCCTGGGCGTCGATCACCAGCAGGCAGACGTTGGCATCTTCAATCGCCTTGAGGGTCTTGATGACGGAGAACTTCTCCACCGTCTCGTGCACCTTGCCGCGACGACGCACGCCGGCGGTGTCGATGATGACGTACTTCTGCTCGTCGCGCTCCATCGGGATGTAGACGGAGTCGCGGGTGGTGCCCGGCATGTCATAGACGATGACCCGATCTTCACCCAGCATGCGGTTGGTCAGGGTCGACTTGCCGACGTTGGGACGACCGACGATGGCGAACTTGATGGGCAGGTCGGCGAACGGGGTCTCCTTGGTGTCTTCCTTGGTGTCGAGTTCACCGGCAGCCACCATGCGCAGCAGGGCCTCTTCGTCGAAGTCTTCCTCTTCTTCATCCAGCTCGGCTTCTTCGCCGGCGGCTTCGACCAGGGTCTCCAGATGGGGGGCCAGCGCCAGCTCCAGCAGGCTCAATACGCCGCGACCGTGGGCGGCCGCCATCTGGTAGACCTCGCCCAGGGCCAGACCGTAGAACTCGGAGACGGCGGAGTCACCGTCGATGCCGTCGGTCTTGTTGGCCACCAGAAACACCTTCTTGTGGGTCTTGCGCAGGTGCTCGGCGATGGCCTGATCCGCCGCGGTCAGACCGGCGCGGGCATCCACCATGAACAGCACCACATCGGCCTCTTCGATGGCCAGCAGGGACTGCTCGGCCATCTTCAGCTCGATCCCCTCTTCGGTGCCGTCGATACCACCGGTATCCACCACGATAAATTCCAGCTCGCCCAGCTTCGCCTGGCCATATTTGCGGTCCCGGGTCAGACCGGGGAAGTCGGCCACCAGGGCGTCCCGGGTACGGGTCAGGCGGTTAAACAGGGTGGATTTCCCCACATTGGGGCGGCCCACCAGGGCTACTACAGGAGTCATAAAAGCCTCATTCTCAAGACGACAAAGGCTCCGGGTCCGAAGACCAGGAGCCGGATATTCACATTATCGGGCGATCAGGGACGCTTGACAGCGTACAGCTTGCCGCCACGGCTCTGCACATACAGGGTGTCACCGTCCACCAGAGGGGCGGCGTACAGACCACTGCTATCGAGCTGCTGCATGGCCTTGATGGACCCGTCGGTCCGATCCAGCCAATACAGGTAACCTTCCACATCGCCGACCACCACATAGTCACCCATGATGACGGGGGCAGTCACGGTGCGGTTTTCCAGCTGGGTGTTGGACCACAGCTCGAGACCGTTGCGACGGTCGACCGCAAACAGATGGCTGCGGCTGTCGGTCAGCACGATGGCATTGCCGGTCACCGCCATGTCGCGGTAGCCGGAATACTTGCGCTTCCACACTTCGTCGCCGCTCATCAGCTTGCGCGCCATCAACTGGCCATTATACGCGATGGCATAGAGCTCATCGCCGGCGATGAGCGGCGTGGCATCCACGTCCACCATGCGGTCGAGCTCGGTGGCGCCGCGCGGGTCGGCCACCTTGGACTGGCGCACCGGCTGGCCGTTGCTCAGCAGGGCGATGCCCACCTTGCCATCGGCGCGGCCGTACAGCACGGCGCCGTTGGTGATGATGGGGGCTCCGGCGCTGCGCAGGGTCAGCGGCGGCTGCTCTTCCGCCAAGGTCCACTGCAGCTTGCCCTCGTCGGTATCAAGCGCCACCAGGCGACCCGAGGTGGTCAGTACCACCACCCGGCCATCCTCGACGGCGGGGCTCGCCACCACTTCACCCGGTACCGTGGTCTGCCACAGCACTTCCCCGTTCTCTTCGTTCAGGGCGTAGACCACCCCGTTCTCGGAACCCAGGAACAGCTTGCCGTAGCGGGAAACCAGACCACCGGAGAGGCGGGCGCTGCGCTTGTCGGCGTTGATCGGCAGATCCGCCAGATCGACGCTCCACAGCTCCTTGCCGCTTTCGCGGTCAAAGGCGGTGACATCACCGTCGCGGGCCGCCGCATAGATGCGCTCCTCTTCCACCACCGGCTTGAGCTGGGAGTAGAAGTCACCGATGCCGTCACCCACCGAGGAGGACCAGGCAGTATCGGCGGTGAACGCGGACTCGACCTTGGGCAGCGGAGCCATGGGGTTGAGATCCTCTTCCGAACTGAACAGGGAGCAACCCTGCAGGGCGAAGGAGACCGCAGCCCCCAACGCCACCATCTTGAACAGATTACGCATCCGGAGCCTCACCCGTGGTCACCGCTGGCAACGCCAGATCGTCCATCTTCAGCTTGAGCTCGGCGCTGCTCTGCAGACCGCCGGCATCGGCCGCCGCCTGATAGGCATCGCGAGCCTCTTCGCTCTTGCCCTGCTTTTGCAGGATGTCGCCGCGCACTTCGGCCACCTGAGCCTTGAAGGCGTCGTTGTTGATCTTGCCAAGCTGGGCCAGCGCTTCGTCGGCCTTGCCCTGATCGTTCAGCACCCGGGCCAGACGCAGGGCAGCGATGGGACGAATGCTCTCGTCACCGCTGGTAGCCACCTGGGTCAGCTGCTCGGCCGCCAGATCCAGCTTGTCCGCCTTGACCGCGGCCGCCGCCAGTTGCAGCGCCGCCAGCTCGGCGTAGGAGTCGCCCTTGTGGGCGCTGATGAAGCTTTGTGCCTGCTCGAAGCCGGCCGCGTCCCCCTTGGCCAGCTGGGCGCTCATCTCGTTGTAAGCCTGGGAGGCGGCTTCCTGGGTGGTCTGCTGATGCTCGTTGTAGTAGCGCCAGCCAAAGAGTCCAACCAGACCGATAACAGTTCCTGCGATCACCGAGGTTCCGTTCTCTTTCCACCAGTTCTTGATGACCTCAACCTGTTGTTCTTCGGTGGTATAAACTTCCACAGCTTACTCTCCTTTCGCTGCCAGCAGGGCAATGGCGGCGTCGACCGTGACGGTCTGTTGCTCGGCCTGGCCACGCAGATATTTGATGGTGATCTCCCCGTTTTGTACCTCGGTCTCGCCAAGGATCAGGGCAATGGCCGCGCCGCTCTTGTCGGCACGCTTGAGTTGTTTCTTGAAGTTGCCGCCGCCGCAGTGGCTCATCAGGCGCAAGTCAGGCAGGGCATCGCGCAGCCGCTCGGCCAGCTGGAAACCGGCCTGTTCAGTGCCCTCACCCACCATGCAGAGATAGACATCCACCGCCGGACGGATATCGGCATTGAGTTCGAGGGTTTCCAGCATCAGCACCAGACGCTCCATGCCCATGGCAAAGCCTACCGCAGGGGTCGGCTGACCGCCCAGCTGCTCCACCAGGCCGTCGTAGCGGCCACCGGCACAGACGGTGCCCTGGGCACCCAGGCTGTTGGTGACCCACTCGAACACGGTGAGGTTGTAGTAGTCGAGGCCGCGCACCAGACGCTCGTTCACCTCGTACTTGATGCCGGCAGACTCGAGCAGGCGCTTGAGCCCCTCGAAGTGGGCCAGGCTCTCTTCGCCCAGGTGATCGAACAGACGCGGGGCACCCACCAGAATGGCTTGTACCTTCTCGTCCTTGGAGTCGAGCACCCGCAGCGGGTTGCTGTACATGCGACGCTGGCTCTCTTCGTCCAGCTCGCTCTTGTACTGCTCCAGGTAGGCGACCAGCGCATCGCGGTAGGCGGCACGCTCGGCACTCTGACCGAGGGTGTTGAGCTGCAGGGTCACGTGTTCGCTGATGCCGAACAGACGCCACAGGCGGTGAGTCAGCATGATGAGCTCGGCATCGATGTCCGGCCCGTTGATGCCAAACAGCTCGACCCCGAACTGGTGGAACTGGCGATAACGGCCCTTCTGGGGACGCTCGTGACGGAACATGGGGCCCATGTACCACATCCGGCGTTCCTGGTTGTAAAGCAGACCGTGCTCGATACCGGCACGCACGCAGCTGGCGGTCCCTTCCGGACGCAGGCTCAGGCTGTCGCCGTTGCGGTCTTCAAAGGTGTACATCTCTTTTTCGACCACGTCGGTCACTTCACCGATGGCGCGCTTGAACAGATGGGTCTGCTCGACAATCGGCATGCGCACTTCGCTGTAGCCATAGCTGGCCACGACCTGGCGCAGGATCTGTTCTACTTTCTGCCATACCGGGCTCTGCTCCGGCAGGCAATCATTCATACCGCGAATAGCTTGGATCTGTTTTGCCACGTTGATACTCGAGAAAAAGAGGTAAAATTTGGCCGCATTATAGGGATTTTCGACCCCGAGGTAAAATCAGGGTATTCCAATGCGGGATGTAAAATCAGCAACCTAAAGACAGGGCCACCCTGAGTGGCCCTTGGTTGCTCAACCCTCGTCCACCTGGATCTGGTTGGCCGGATCCAGCATGGCGGCCCGGGCGCGAATGCGGCGCTCCAGGGTCGGAATGAGATCCTTGTTGTCGAGCCGGTCGACCCGCTGACCACCCTCGTAGAAGGCGCTCTTGTTGGCCGCGCCGGCGAGGCCAAGATCGGAAACCAGCGCCTCCCCCGGACCGTTCACCACGCAGCCGATGATGGAGACATCCATCGGAGTGATGATGTCTTCGAGCCGCTCTTCCAGCGCATTGACGGTGCCGATGACGTCGAACTCCTGGCGGGAGCAGGAGGGACAGGCGATAAAGTTGATGCCGCGGGAACGGATGCGCAGGGACTTGAGGATGTCAAAGCCCACCTTGATCTCTTCCACCGGATCGGCCGCCAGCGAGATGCGCAGGGTGTCGCCGATGCCTTCGCTCAGCAGCATGCCAAGACCGATGGCAGACTTCACCGCGCCGGCGCGAAAACCGCCCGCTTCTGTGATGCCCAGATGCAGCGGCTGCTCGATCTGCTTGGCCAGCAGGCGATAGGCACCGACCGCCAGGAAGACGTCGGAAGCCTTGACGCTCACCTTGAAGTTGTCGAAGTTCAGGCGATCCAGATAATCCACGTGGCGCATGGCCGACTCGAGCAGCGCCTCGGGGGTGGGTTCGCCATATTTTTCCTGGATGTCCCGCTCCAGCGAGCCGCCGTTGACGCCGATGCGGATCGGGATGTTGTAGTGGCGGGCACAGTCCACCACGGCGCGCACCCGCTCCTCGTTGCCGATGTTGCCCGGGTTGATGCGCAGGCAATCGGCGCCGTATTCGGCCACTTTGAGGGCGATGCGGTAGTCGAAGTGGATGTCGGCCACGATGGGGATGCGGGTCTGCTGCTTGATAAGCTTGAACGCTTCCGCCGCCTCCATGGTGGGGACGGAGACCCGGACGATGTCGGCACCGACCCGCTCGATCCGCTGGATCTGCTCGACGGTGGCGGCCACGTCCGTGGTCTTGGTGTTGGTCATGGTCTGTACCGTGATGGGGGCATCGCCCCCGACCGGTACGTTGCCGACCATGATCTGCCTGGATTTACGACGAATGATGGGAGATTCGTGAGCGGACATGGCGGACAGATTACTCCTGCGGCAGTGAGAGGCGAGCAGTCCGGCCGTTGTTGTAACGGCTCATGTCGATGGACTTGCCCTTGTATTCGATATTGATGGCCATGGGCGCACCAATGATGAATTTGAGCGGCTCGGGTCCTTCCAGTACCAGTTCGTCATTGGCCTTCTTGAGGCCGCTGAACAGGGTCTTGCCATTGGCATCCTTGACGTCCAGCCAGCAGTCGGCGGTGAAGCTCATCTTGAGCTGGGGCACCTTGGCAGGCTCGCTCGCGGCGGTGTCGTCAGCCGGTTGCGTGGCGGCAGCGGCAGACGTCTCGGCAGTGGTGGTCGCTACGGCGCTGCTGGCATCCGCCGGCAGAGTGGTGGTCGCAGCGGCATCGCTCACCACGGGGGTTACGGCAGCATCTGCGGCGGCGGAAGCGGCAGGAGCCAGTACCGGCTCGGCAACATCGACGGCCGGAGTGGCGTTTGGCGTATTGGTGTTGCGGGCTGCGCCCATTTCGGTCGCGGCCAGGGCCTCGTCACCGGCGGAGCGACGCGCCGTGCTCTGCCACCACCAGACGACGGAGAGGGCGATCAGCACCAGGATCACCAGCCAAGTCACCACCTTGAGGCGACTGTCATTGGCCTGCTGGCGGGAGCGGCGGGAGAAGCTCTGCATGTCGATGTTGTCGGGCGGCGTCAGGCCCAGCTTGTCATAAGCGGCGAGGATGGTCTCTTCCGGAATACCGACCAGCTTGGCATAGGTACGCAGATAGCCGCGGATGAAGGTATGGGAGGTATGTTTGTCATACGTATCCGATTCGATCGCGGCAATCAGGGTCAGACGAAGGTGAATGCGGGACGCAACCTGTTCTCGCGTCCAGCCGAGCTGTTCACGGGCGTTGCGCAGCAGCTGGCCTGGGCCAACTGCCTGGGAGTCGTCTTGGAAATCGTGTGGCTGTTCAGTAGTCATTGGCTAAGTAACGCTTGGCTTGTTGCGAAGTGGGATATTGCCTTACCAGCTCAGTCCCGAATTGGTGAAGTAGTGCCGGTTTGTCCATGGCCTGCGCCAGCCGCAATCTCAACCAGAGACTGTTCTCGTTCTCGTCCGATACATCGGCAAAACGGGCGAGATAGGCCTGCACATCAGGCAGCTTGCCATCTTTCATGGAAAGCTCCGCCATGTCCAGCAATAACCTTGGATTGCGGGGATTATACCCCAAGGCCAAGCGATAGTACTCGCTTGCTTTATCATTTCTGCGATTTTGCGCGGCGCAAAGTGCCGCGTTTTCATAGGTATCGGCGATCTTGATGTAGTTGGGCTGGCTGACGGCCTGCAGGAAGGCTTTCTCCGCCTCGTCGAAACGACCGCGATTGCAAAGGAAGGCGCCATAGTTGTTCATCGCGTCAGCATTGGACGGATCCACGGCAAGGGCTTTCTGGTAACTGGCCTCGGCAGCCTTGTAATCCTGCACCTGCTGGTAGAAGTAGGCAAAACCGATGTAAACCTGAGGATTGGCGGCGTCGTACTGGAGGGCGCGATCAAGGTTGAACTTGGCCTGCTCGGCGTTGCCCTGCTGCAGATACTGGATGCCCAAATCCAGACGGGTCTGGGCTGCCGCCTTGAGGTCGGGACCGACCTCACGCTGGGTGGAATTCTGGCCAGCGTAAGTGGTCTCGGTAACACAGCCTGGCAGCGCACAGAGCGCTGCCACTACGATCAATGTACGTGTATCCATTCCCTGACTATACAATGGCTTAGCAAGTTAAACCATTTTGACGGAAATCCCATCCTGTTGCATCCGATTTTTCATGGTGCGCTTGGTGCGATCGATCACCTCCCCCACCAGCTGGCCGCAGGCCGCATCGATGTCGTCACCACGGGTCTTGCGGACGATGACGGTGAAGCCGTACTCCATCAGTACCTTGGAGAAACGGTCGATGCGGCTGTTGCTCGGCTTGCCGTAGGGGTTGCCCGGGAAGGGGTTGAACGGGATCAGGTTGATCTTGCTCGGGGTATCCTTGAGCACCTTGGCCAGTTCGTGGGCATGCTGCATGTCGTCATTGATGTGATCGAGCAGCACATACTCCACCGTGACCCGGCCGCCATTGGCGTTGGACTTGCCGAGGTAGCGACGCACACCGGCCAGGAAGGCTTCGATGTTGTACTTGTCGTTGATCGGCATGATCTCGGAGCGCAGCTTGTCGTTGGGGGCGTGCAGGGAGATGGCCAGCGCCACGTCGATCTGGTCGCCCAGCATGTCCAGCGCCGGCACCACGCCGGAGGTGGAGATGGTGACCCGGCGCTTGGAGATGCCGTAGCCGTAGTCATCCATCATCAGGCGCATGGCCGGCACCACGTTGGCGAGGTTGAGCAGCGGCTCGCCCATGCCCATCATCACCACGTTGGTGATGGGACGCTTGCCGCCGACGATCTTGGCAGCGCGCCACACCTGACCGATGATCTCGGAGACTTTCAGGTTGCGGTTGAAGCCCTGCTGGGCGGTGGAGCAGAACTTGCACTCCAGGGCGCAGCCCACCTGGGAAGAGACACACAGGGTCGCCCGATCGTCCTCGGGGATGTAAACGGTCTCCACCTCCTGGCCGCCGACCTGCAGCGCCCACTTGATGGTACCGTCGGAGGAGCGCTGTTCGCGGCTCACTTCCGGCGCCCGGATCTCGGCGATCTCCTTGAGACGCTCGCGCAGCACCTTGTTGACGTTGTTCATCTGATCGAAATCATCACAACCAAAGTGATAAATCCACTTCATTACCTGATCTGCCCGGAACGGCTTCTCGCCCAGTTCGACGAAGAAGGCACGCATGGCATCCCGATCGAGATCCAGCAGGTTGGTTTTTGTTTCGCTCATCAAGGGCCTCAGCTCACACACTTCATAAATTATCGGCTGACCTACGTCAGGGGGCGGCATTGTACAAATTATGGGTCCGGCTTTCCACCTGGAGAATAAGGGGATATTGACCGAATGACCAAAAAACAAAAGGGAGCCGAGGCTCCCTTGAGATTCTGCTGACGAAAATCAACCGCGCGGGCAGATCTCGGCGTCAGAGAAGAAGTAGGCGATTTCACGAGCGGCAGAGGCCGGCGCATCGGAGCCGTGCACGGCGTTGCGATCGATGCTCTCGGCGTAGCAGGCGCGCAGGGTGCCGGCCAGGGCTTCTTTCGGGTTGGTGGCGCCCATGATTTCACGGTGACGACGGATGGCTTCTTCGCCTTCCAGCACCTGGATCATGACGGGGCCGGAGGTCATGAAGCTGACCAGACCGTCATAGAAAGGCTTGCCCTGGTGCTCGGCGTAGAAACCGGCGGCTTGTTCGCTGCTCATGTGCAGCATCTTGGCGGCGATGACTTTCAGGCCAGCGCTCTCGAAACGGTTGTAGATGGCACCGATCAGGTTCTTGCTGACGGCGTCTGGCTTGATGATGGAGAAGGTACGTTCGATGGCCATTGAGATCTTTCCTTAACTACAGAGATTTATTGTTAGAATCCATGTTCGGCGGCGATTATACGTAAACAAAAACCGAAATAACACACAGAAAAGCAACTTTTTATTAAACAATTCCATCCCTAAAACAACATCACCACTCATCTTGGCCCAGGTCTGCAGGAAAAAATGTGCGCTTGCGCACGATCACCATGCTAACCCCCTGAAACATTGGCTATTGCCCATCTTCTGCAGCATGGGAAAGGGCACCCTCAGGTGCCCTTGATGTGGTCCTCTCAGCGGGTCTCCGCCAGCAGGGTGTGGGCGATGGTGCGCATCCCCAGGGTATTGGCCCCCGGTGCCCACAGATTGTCGCCGTTGTCGCTGAAGCAGGCAGCGAGATCCACGTGCAACCAGCCTCGCCCTTCGTTGCCCACGAAGCGGGAGAGGAAGCCGGCCGCATTGGAGGCGCCGCCCGGGCCACCGCCCGGCACGGGGCGGCTGTTGGCGGTGTCGGCATAGTGGGACGGACACTGCTGGCTGTGCCAGGGCTCCAGCGGCAACGGCCAGGCAGGCTCCTGCTCCGCATCCGCATAGGCCATGGC
The DNA here is from genome assembly GCF_049175815.1 of Aeromonas sp. 600276. Lineage (NCBI taxonomy): Bacteria > Pseudomonadati > Pseudomonadota > Gammaproteobacteria > Aeromonadales > Aeromonadaceae > Aeromonas > Aeromonas sp. 600276. The sequence goes on from NZ_JAAKVU010000006.1 coordinate 81,378, forward strand.
GCGGCTCACCAGCCCCTTGTCGAGGCCAAACAGCGCGTTGTAGCGTCCACCCAGCGCCATCACAGCCGCGCCGGTCAGGGTGGCGGCGTCGATGACCAGCGGCGCGCCGGATTCGCCGGCCAGTTGCAGACCGTCGGCCAGCACCAGACGCCCCTCGGCGTCGGTGTTGACTATCTCCACCGTGGTGCCGTTCTTGTAGGTGAGGATGTCACCCAGCTTGTAGGCGTGACCCGAAACCAGGTTCTCGGCGCAGCAGAGGATGAGCTTCACCCGCTTGTCGAGGCCGCGCAGGATGGCCAGCGCCAGCGCGCCGGTGACGATGGCTGCGCCCCCCATGTCGTGCTTCATGGTCAGCATGCCCAGGGAGGTCTTCATGGAGTAGCCGCCGGAGTCGAAGGTGATCCCCTTGCCCACCAGGGCCGCGGCCACCGGTGCCTTGGGATCCCGGCCTGGATTGAAGTCCAGCTCCAGCAGCACGGGCTCGCGCTCGCTGCCACGACCGACCTGGTAGAGACCGACCCAGCCCGCCTGTTGCAGCGCCTCCCCTTTGAGGATGCGATGGCTGATCTTGTCGGGGGCCAGTTCAGTGAGGAAGGCGGCGGCTTCGACCGCCAGCTCCAGCGGTCCCAGCTGCTCGGGGGTAGCATTGGTCATCTCTCGCACCCAGCGCCCGCACAGCCAGCGCGCTTCCAGCTCCTCCCTGTCCTCTTCGGACGAGGTAGCCCACTGCAGCGCCACCTCCGCCTTGGGTGTCTGCAGCCCCTGGGCAAAGGCCCACTGCTGCTCGCGCTCCCAGTGACCGGCCAGCACCACCTGCTGGATCCCCTGGCTGCACAGGCGCCGCGCCGCCTGCTGGATGTCCAGCAAGGGGGTAGCGGTCACCAGATGGATCACCATGCCATCGGCGCGGTGAGAGAGCAGTGCCCCCTCCCCCCACTCGGCCGGCGCAAATTCTCGGCTCAACCAGACGTTCATGCGCCCACCTCCTGCAACCAGCGGGCAATCGTGCGCAGACCGTGGCCCTTGGCCCCGGTCGCCCACAGATCGTTGCCCGATTTTTGATAGGAGGCGGCCAAGTCCAGGTGTACCCAGCCCTTGCCTTCGTCACGCACGAAGCGCGACAAGAAGGCGGCTGCCGTGGTGGCACCGGCGGTGCCTTCGGCGGATGCCACGTTGCCCAGCTCGGCAAAGGCAGAGGTGAGCTGGCCCGCGTGCCAGGGCTCCAGCGGCAGCGCCCAGGCCTGCTCGTTTTCGGCTTTGGCGGCCGCCAGCGCACGCACCTGCTCGACCTCATCAAGGGCGAACACGGCGTTGTAGTCACGACCCAGCGCAGTCTTGGCGGCGCCGGTCAGGGTAGCGGCGTCGAGGATATAGGCAGCCCCGCTTTCGCTGGCGGCCAGCAGGCCGTCAGCCAGCACCAGACGGCCTTCCGCGTCGGTGTTCTGGATCTCGACCGAGATGCCGTTGCGATAGGTGAGGATGTCGCCAAGCTTGAAGGCGTGGCCGGAGACCAGGTTCTCGGCGCAGCAGAGGATCAGCTTGACCCGTTGGTCGAGGCCGCGGCTGATGGCCAGCGCCAGCGCTCCGGTCACCATGGCGGCGCCACCCATGTCAGATTTCATCGGCAGCATGTTGTCGGAGGACTTCATGGAGTAGCCGCCGGAATCGAAGGTGATCCCCTTGCCCACCAGGGCCGCCAGCACGGGAGCGTTGGCATCCCCGGTCGGGTTGTAGTCGAGCTCGAGCAGCACCGGCTCGCGCTCGCTGCCACGGCCCACCGACCAGATCCCGATGTGACCGGCCTCCTGCAGCGCCTCCCCGGCGGTAATGCGGGCAGTCACCTTGTCACCGGCGAGGCTGCGAATAAGCAACAGGGCGGACTCCGCCAGGCTCATGGGATAGATCTCCTGCGGGCAGCCGTTGGTCACCTCGCGCACCCAGCGAGCCGCCTTGAGCAGGGCTTCCAGCTCACGGGCCTCCTGTGCTGACTGCTCACCAAAGTCGAGCTCGCGCACACCCTTGGCGGCATAGAAGCCCTGGGCGAAGGCGTAGCGACGCTCCCGATCCCAGTCCTCACCCACCAGCTTGACGCGCTTGATGCCGCTCGACTCGAGGCGTCTGGCCCCGCGCTGGATGGCGCGCAGCGCCTCCTTCTCTTGGCCGCCGCTGCCCAGATGGAGATGGGCTTCGTCGCCGTTGAAACTGAGCAGGGCACCCTCGCCCCAGTGGGCGGCGGCAGCCTGGGAAGACAACCGTACGTTCATCATGTCAGCCATGTTCTCTTGCTTCCTTTTTATTGGCACTTTCATCAACGAATAGGGAGATCGCGGGCACAAAAAAGGCCGCGCCCTCAAGGGTCACGGCCTTCACCATATCATTACTGCACCACGAGATGCTGCACGCGCAATTCACTCATGTGTAATTAAGGGGTCATCAGTGGCGCTCAGACGCCAGATTCAGGGTGTACTTGGGCAGTTCCACCACCAGATCCTCGTCCGCCAGTCTGGCCTGGCAGCTGAGACGGGATTCCGGCTCCAGTCCCCACGCCTTGTCCAGCATGTCGTCTTCCAGCTCGTCGCTCGGCTCGAGGGAGTCGAACCCTTCCCGCACCACACAGTGGCAGGTGGTGCAGGCGCAGGACTTCTCGCAAGCGTGTTCGATCTCGATGCCGTTGCGCAGCGCGATGTCCAGAATGGTTTCACCGGTCGCGCCTTCGAGGGCCGCGCCGTCCGGACAGAGCTCAGGATGGGGCAGAATAATCAGTTTTGGCATATTACACCTTGTTGACGTTTTGTCCGGTCAGCACCTTGCGGATGGAGGCATCCATCCGACGGGCTGCAAATTCGCCACTGGCAGCGTCCGCCGCCTCGATGGCCTCTTTGATCTGGTTGGTGGTACCCGTGCTGCGCATGGTCAGCAGATAGGCGATGGCAGCATCCAGCTCTGCCCGCTCGGCGGCGCTCAACAGCGCTTCGCCATCGGCGGCCAGGGCGGCGTTGAGGCTTTCGACCACCCGGTCGGCCTCGACCTGCTGTTCCGCCAGCATGCGGGCGTCCATGTCCTGCTGGGCATTGGCGATGGAGGCGCTCAGCATGTTGAGGATGTCATCCTCCCCCAGCCCGTAGGAGGGCTTGACCTGGATCTCGGCCTGCACGCCGGAGGATTTCTCCATGGCGCTGACCGACAGCAGACCGTCCGCATCCACCTGGAAGGTGACGCGAATGTGGGCCGCCCCCGCCGCCATGGGCGGAATGCCGGTCAGGGTGAAGCGGGCCAAAGATCGGCAATCCGCCACCAGCTCGCGTTCGCCCTGCACCACGTGGATCGCCATCGCGGTCTGGCCATCCTTGAAGGTGGTGAACTCCTGGGCGCGGGCCACCGGAATGGTGGTGTTGCGCGGGATCACCTTCTCGGCGAGGCCGCCCATGGTCTCAAGACCCAGAGAAAGCGGAATGACGTCCAGCAGCAGCATCTCGGCATCGGGCTTGTTGCCCACCAGGATGTCGGCCTGGATGGCGGCACCGATGGCCACCACCTTGTCGGGGTCGATGCTGGTCAGTGGCGTGCGCTGGAAGAACTCCCCCACCAGCTCGCGCACCAGCGGTACCCGGGTCGAACCGCCGACCATCACCACTTCCAGCACCTCTTCCTGTTCGAGACCCGCATCGCGCAGGGCGCGGCGACAGGCCAACAGGGTGCGTTTGACCAGCGGCTGGATCAGCTCGTCAAACTGGCTGCGGGTGACAGAGCCCTGCCAGCCGGCAAAGGCGCAGGCAACGGCATCGGCATCGGTGAGACCGTGTTTGACGGCGGCGGCGGCGTCCAACAGCTCGCGCTGGGTACGGGCATCGAGCTGACCGGACAAGCCGGCTTGCTCTTTGAGCCAGTCCGCCAGCAGGTGGTCGAAATCATCGCCACCGAGGGCCGAGTCACCGCCAGTGGCCATCACCTCAAACACCCCGCGATGCAGACGCAGAATGGAGATGTCGAAGGTACCGCCACCCAGGTCATAGACGGCGATCACCCCTTCCTGACCGGAGTCGAGGCCATAGGCGATGGCGGCGGCGGTCGGTTCATTGAGCAGACGCAGCACGTGCAGACCGGCCAGTCTGGCCGCATCCTTGGTGCCCTGGCGCTGGGCGTCATCGAAATAGGCGGGCACTGTGATGACCACGCCGTCAAGATCGCCACCCAGGGCGGCGGCGCCCCGCTCGGCCAGTTTTTTCAGGATCTCGGCCGAGACCTGCACCGGGTTGACCACCCCCTGACGGGTCTGCAGCTGCGGCATGCCGTTGTCGGCCGCCACGAACTCGTAGGGCTGCTGGCGGGTATCGATGTCGGCCAGCGCCTTGCCCATCATCCGCTTGGCGGAGACGATGGTGTTGTGGGGATCGAGGGCGGCCTCGCGCTTGGCATCGAAGCCGACCCGGATGGTATCGGCCTGGTAATGCACGACGGAGGGCAGCAGATCACGCCCCTGCTCGTCACAGAGGGTGTCGGCCTGACCGCTGCGCACGGCGGCGACCAGCGAGTTGGTGGTGCCAAGGTCGATGCCGACGGCACGCTTGTGCTGATGAGGTGCGGCGCTCTGGCCGGGCTCGGCGATTTGCAGTAATGCCATGGGTTATCAAACTTCCAGCGTTAAAGGATCAAGACTCGAACAGGGAGTCTTCGAATCGTTCCAGCTCCTCGAGGAGCTTGTCGACAAACTTGAGCTTGCGAACGCAGTCAGCGGCCTTCTGATCATCGCCGGTGGCGAGGTTCAGGGTCAGCTGCTGCATCAACTGCTGGTGATCATGCCTGATCTCCTGGCGAAAATCCTTGATGGCCCGCTCAGGGTCGGCTTCGCCTTTCAGATCGGCCAGCCGCTCGCGCCACTCCAGTTGCTGCATCAGGAAAGCGGGATCTTGCAGCGTCTGCTGCTCGCCGCGGATATCGGTACCACGCAGGGAGAGCAGGTACTCGGCTCGGCGCAGGGGCGCCTTGAGGGTAGTGAAGGCATCGTTGATCTGGGCGGCACGTTGCACCGCGGCCAGCTGTTCCCGCTCGGGAGCCGTGGCAAAACGATCGGGATGGAACTGGGTTTGCAACTGACGGTAGGTATCCGCCAACTGACGGGTATCGAGCTCGAAGCCTTCCACCAGCCCAAACAGCTCGAAATGATTCATGCAGACCTCTTAGACCCTGACGCGACCGCCGTCCTGCTCGCCCTCGGCAAACGGGACGGCGTGGTTGAACTGGCCGTGGCCGGCCAGTTCAACACATGCGCAATCAGGTGTAGCAAACATCTCAGACACTGAAGCTTTCGCCGCAACCACACTCGCCCTTGGCGTTGGGGTTGTTGAACTGGAAGCCCTCGTTGAGGCCCTCCTTGACGAAGTCCAGCTGGGTACCATCCAGGTGGATCAGACTCTTGGCATCGACGATGATCTTGACGCCGTCCTGCTCGAATACCTGATCTTCATCCGCCAGCTCATCGACAAATTCGAGCACGTAGGCAAGACCGGAACAGCCGGTGGTCTTGACGCCGAGGCGCAGGCCGATGCCCTTGCCCCGGTTGGCCAGAAAAGAGGAAACCCGTGCCGCTGCGGCATCTGTCATGGTAATGGCCATACTGCGCTCCTGACCTTAGAGACCTTTCTTCTGCTTGTAATCGGCAATGGCGGCCTTGATGGCATCCTCGGCCAGAATGGAGCAGTGGATCTTCACCGGCGGCAGCGCCAGCTCTTCGGCGATGTCGGTGTTCTTGATGCCGGCTGCTTCGTCCAGGGTCTTGCCCTTGACCCACTCGGTCACCAGGGAGCTGGAGGCGATGGCGGAGCCACAACCATAGGTCTTGAACTTGGCATCTTCGATGATGCCGTCGTCGCTGATCTTCAGCTGCAGCTTCATCACGTCACCACAGGCCGGCGCACCGACCATGCCGGTAGCGATGCTGGGATCGTTCTTGTCGAAGCCACCTACGTTACGGGGGTTCTCGTAGTGGTCGATTACTTTTTCACTGTAAGCCATATCTAACTCCTGCTAATTCCGTTGTTCACCAAACACTTGCTCTCTTGGCAAGGATCAGTGATGAGCCCATTCGACCGTGTTCAGATCGACGCCGTCCTTGTACATCTCCCACAGGGGAGACATCTCGCGCAGACGACCGATGGAGTCACGGATAAGCTTGATTGCGTAATCAATCTCTTCTTCGGTGGTGAAGCGACCCATGCTGAAACGGATGGAGCTGTGCGCCAGCTCGTCGTTCAGGCCCAGGGCGCGCAGCACGTAGGAGGGCTCCAGGCTGGCCGAGGTACAGGCAGAACCGGAAGAGACCGCCAGATCCTTGAGCGCCATGATCAGGGATTCCCCTTCCACATAGGCAAAGCTGACGTTGAGGTTGCCCGGTACACGCTGTTCCAGGTCACCGTTGATGTAGACCTCTTCGATATCCTTGATGCCGTCCCACAGACGCTGACGCAGGGCCATGATGCGCTCACCCTCGCTCGCCATCTCTTCCTTGGCGATGCGGAAGGCTTCGCCCATACCGACGATCTGGTGGGTCGGCAGGGTGCCGGAACGCATGCCGCGTTCGTGGCCACCACCGTGCATCTGGGCTTCCAGGCGCACACGCGGCTTGCGGCGCACGTAGAGGGCACCAATGCCTTTCGGGCCATATACCTTGTGAGCAGACATGGAGAGCAGGTCAACCTTGAGCGCTTCCACGTCCACCGGAATTTTACCCACGCTCTGTACTGCATCCACGTGCAGCAGGATCTTGCGGGAGCGGCACAGCTCGCCGATGGCAGCAATGTTCTGCACCACGCCGATCTCGTTGTTGACGTGCATGATGCTGACCAGGATGGTGTCATCGCGCAGGGCGCCTTCGATCTGCTCCAGAGTGAACAGGCCGTTGGGCATCGGCTCGAGGTAGGTCACCTCATAGCCTTCGCGCTCCAGCTGGCGGCAGGTATCCAGTACCGCCTTGTGTTCGGTCTTGGAGGTAACGATGTGCTTGCCCTTGCCGGCGTAGAAGTGGGCGACGCCCTTGATGGCCAGGTTGTTGGACTCGGTGGCGCCGGAGGTGAAGACGATCTCGCGCGGGTCGGCACCGATCAGCTCTGCCACTTGATTACGGGCCAGGTCAACCGCCTCTTCGGCTTGCCAGCCGAAACGGTGGGAACGGGAAGCTGGATTGCCGAACAGGCCATCCATGGTGAGACACTGCATCATTTTTTCTGCGACACGCGGGTCCACCGGACAGGTTGCCGAATAATCAAGGTAAATAGGCAGTTTCATGTTTTTCTCCGTTACAGCCTGGGTCATACATCGACCGGCTGTGGAAAGCACGTTTGTTTATAGTTGGACTTTCAAGCTCACATCGCCGCGTTCTGCCCGATCAACCAGGGACAACACGGTTTTCATCTGTTCGTCTTGCTTGCCGGCAATGCGGCGCACATCCGCCTGATCAACCAGCTCGGCCAGGGTGATATCCCCCAGGAAGCTGGAGATCCGCTCGCTCAGGTCACGCCACAAGGAGTGAGTAAGACACTGAGTGCCGCCGTGGCAGCCGCCCTTGCCGAGGCACTTGGTGGCATCCACCGATTCATCCACCGCAGTGATCACCTGACCGACCGAGATGGCATTCGGGGCCAGACCGAGGCGATAGCCGCCACCGGGGCCACGCACGCTGCTTACCAGGCCATGCTTGCGCAGGCGGGCAAACAGTTGCTCCAGATAGGACAAGGAGATGCCCTGGCGCTCTGAAATATCAGCCAGGGGCACGGGCCCCTGCTCTGCATGCAACGCCACGTCGAGCATGGCAGTCACAGCGTAACGTCCTTTTGAGGTCAGTCTCATATGCCTTACCGTCTTGCGAACCAATCAATATGGGCATATGGTCACATACCCGACTAAATCAGTCAAGTATATGGTTGAGTAATTCAGTCGGGTTTAATCCTGCGGCCTGGGTTTTTGCACCGAGGTCAGAATGCCGCGCAGAATGTTGAGCTCCACCGCCTCCGGACGCGCCCGGTTGAACAGGCGGCGCAGCTTGTTCATCACCTGACCCGGGTGGTCATCGGTGATGAAGCCGGTCTTGAGCAGCGTCTGTTCCAGATGCTGATAAAAACCTTCCAGCTGTTCGGCACTGGGGTACTCCACTGCCATCCCGCTGTCGACGGCTTGCTCTTGCCGCTGCAGCCAGTGCATGCGCACCTCATAGCAGAGGGTCTGCACCGCCATGGCCAGATTGAGGGAGCTGTACTCGGGATTGGCCGGGATGGCCACATGGTAGTGGCACTTTTGCAGCTCGTCGTTGGTGAGGCCGGTACGTTCACGGCCAAACACCAGCGCCACCGGATGCTGCATACCCTCGGCCACCAACTTCTCGCCCGCTTCGCGGGGATCCAGCATGGGCCAGCTCAGGGTGCGGGAACGGGCACTGGTACCGATCACCAGACCGCAATCGGCGATGGCTTCATCCAGCGTCGCCACGACACGGGCATTGGCCAGGATGTCGCTGGCACCGGCAGCCAATGCATTGGCATTGCCATCGGGCAGGGCTTGCGGATCAACCAGCACCATCTGACTCAAGCCCATGGTCTTCATGGCGCGTGCCGCAGACCCCATGTTGCCGGTGTGAGAGGTGTTTACCAACACGATACGAATCTGATCCAACATGCCCAGTCAATCTTCAGTCAAAAATGGCGCGCAATTGTAACATAGCCAATCGCTATTTTGGCACCGTAAATGGCGCTCCATTTCACAACTATCGCGCCGGTTTGTAGAACAAAGCGGCATGAGGCGGGCACAAGGGCAGGCTAAACTTGGAGGATGGGAAGGTGAAAGAGAGGAGACCACATGTGCCCGCGCTGGCTTTATGAGAAGCTGCCGGCCTGCTATCTGCTGGCAGCCATCGGCATCATCGCGCTCAGCCACTCCCCGCTGCTCTGGCTGGCGGGGGGCCTGCTGTTTGTCGCCGGGGCCGCCAGCTGGATGATGCGCTCCAGCTATCGGCGCACCGATCTGGTCATCTTCCCAAACAAGGTCTGGCTGCAGCCGGAGTGGCTCTATGAGGCCCAACCTTTCCTCTGGCTGGTGCTGGGTCTGCTGTTGTCACGCCAACAAGGCGCCGGAGCCCTGCTGGCGTTGCTGCCCTGCCTCTGGGCCCTGCGTTGCCTGTGGGCCCGCAACCACTATCGCCATCATGCCGAGGGGCTTGCCTCACAGCTGAGACGCCACCCCACCCGCCGGCGCAGAATGCGCCTCTTGCGCTGAGCTGGCTCTGGCCTGCTCGATAAAGGTGGCGAGATCCATCAGCGGATAGCGCACCAGGCTCGGCAACCCGTCCAGATCCAGGCTGTCCATCAGGTTTTTTACCTCCAGTCCCAGCTCGGTATTGCCTTCTATTTTCAGCTTGCGCTGGAAGAAGAGGGAATCGGGGTCTTCCTTGCGACCGGCGATCAGGATGAGATCGTTGCTGCTGCCGCTAAAGCAGACATCGGCCTGTTCACAGTGACGGGCCACCACCAGCTTGCCCTCCTGCTCGCTGATGAACCAGCAGAGCTCGAGATCCGATACCTCGACCTTGAGCCACTTGCCCGCCAGAAATGCAAAGTCGCCATCGGCGATGGCCTCCTTGAAGACGCTGGCCAGCAGGCGCTCCATCAGATGCTGTTGCAGGGCAAAGGGCACCAGCTTGAGAGGGTGGCGCAAGAAGCGAGGGGCCTGTTCGACCAGGCGATGCTGCAGTTGTTTGAACACGATGAACTCCCTGTTTTTTGCGCATTCAAACACAGGGTCGGCGCCATGATCCTGTTGGAAATCAAACTTGTGCCCACTTACCTCAAGAAGGATAAAGCCACACAAAGCTGCCTCAGGTCAAAAAGTGGAAGGACGCCGGTGAATACAATCGGGCCACTTTTTTGCATTTTTGCCCTCTCGGAGCGTACCGATGGAATTACTCTGTCCGGCAGGCAGTCTGCCGGCACTGAAAACAGCCGTGGATAACGGGGCCGATGCCGTCTATATCGGCTTCAAGGATGACACCAACGCCCGCCATTTCGCCGGGCTCAACTTTACCGACAGCAAGCTGGAGAAAGCGGTCGACTACGTGCATCAACATGGCCGCAAGCTGCACATCGCCATCAACACCTTCGCCCACCCGGGCTCCGATGCCCGCTGGCAGCAGGCGGTGGACAAGGGCGCCGCACTGGGAGCCGATGCCCTGATCATCGCCGATCTCGCCGTGCTCGATTATGCCAGCCGCCGCTACCCGGATCTGGAGCTGCACGTCTCGGTGCAGGCCAGCGCCACCAATGCCGCCGCCATCCGCTTCTACCAGCAGCACTTCAATGTCGGACGAGTGGTATTGCCGCGCGTGCTCTCCATGCACCAGGTGAAACAGCTGGCCCGCGAGACCGACGTCGGCCTTGAGGTGTTCGCCTTCGGCAGCCTCTGCATCATGGCGGAGGGGCGCTGCTACCTCTCCTCCTACATGACCGGCGAGAGTCCCAACACCGTCGGTGCCTGTTCACCGGCCAAGTTCGTGCGCTGGGAGGAGACCCCAAGCGGCCTCGAGTCTCGCCTCAACGAGGTGCTGATCGACCGTTACGGCCCGGGGGAGAACGCCGGTTACCCGACCCTGTGCAAGGGGCGCTTCGAGGTGGACGGTCAGACCTACCACGCGCTGGAGGAGCCCACCAGCCTCAACACCCTGGGCCTGTTGCCCGAGCTGTTCCAGACCGGCATCCAGTCGGTCAAGATCGAGGGGCGCCAACGCAGCCCCGCCTACGTGGAGCAGGTGACCCGGGTCTGGCGCGCCGCCATCGACGCCTATCAGGCCAACCCCGAGGCCTATCGGGTCAAGGCCGAGTGGGATGCCCAGCTCGCCCGCGTCTCCGAGGGAAGCCAGACCACCCTCGGCGCCTATCATCGCCAGTGGCAATAAGGAGCCCTGTTCATGAAATTCTCTCTCGGCCCCCTGCTCTTCTACTGGCCCAAGGCCGACACCCAGGGCTTCTATCAGGCGGCCGCCACCAGCCAGGCCGACATCGTCTATCTGGGGGAAACCGTCTGCAGCAAGCGCCGCGAACTGAAAGTGGATGACTGGATTGCCCTCGCCCGTCAGGTGGCCGGCTCCGGCAAGCAGGCGGTGCTCTCCACGCTAGCGCTCATCTCCGCCCCCTCCGAACTCAAGGAGGTGAAGCGGCTGGTCGACAACGGCGAGCTGATGATCGAGGCCAACGATCTGGGCGCGGTCCAGCTCGCCAGCGAGGCCGGGCTGCCGTTCGTCTGCGGCCCCGCCATCAACGCCTACAACGCCGATGTGCTGCGCATGCTGCTCAAACAGGGGATGCAGCGCTGGGTGATGCCGGTGGAGCTGTCGCGCGACTGGCTGGTGCAGCTCAATCAGGATCTCGGCAACGTCCGCCAGCAGTTCGAGGTGGAGGTGTTCGCCTACGGCCACCTGCCGCTCGCCTATTCGGCGCGCTGCTTCACAGCCCGCTCCCTCGATCGGCCCAAGGACAACTGTGAACTGGCCTGCATCGACTACCCCACCGGCCGGCTCGCCAGCAGCCGCGAGGGGCAGAAGGTGTTCAACCTCAACGGCATCCAGACCCAGTCCGGTTACTGCTACAACCTGGGCAACGATCTGGCCGGCATGGAAGGACTGGTGGATGTGGTGCGGCTCTCCCCCGAGGGGTTGGATACCCTGACGATGCTGGCGCACTTCAAGGCCAACGAACGGGGTCAGGCCCCTCTGCCCCTGCAACAGGAGCGGGACTGCAACGGCTACTGGCGCCAGATCCCCGGCATGATGCTGGCGCAGTAATTGCGCCCTTACTGGCGGGCACGGTGGTCACTGGCCGATGCCGATGCAATGGCGCCGTAAAACCTGACACTCAAACAGCAAAAAGGCCTCGCTATGAGGCCTTTTCCATATCGTTCAAAGCAGTGACAGTCAGCAAGCTCAGGATGCCTGCTTGCTGCTCTTGCCCTGGGCACTCTGGGCGCCGGGCGGCAGGGGTTTGCGCGCCATCAGCTCCAGCTCGAGCAGGGCATATCTGTGCTCGATGAAGTCATACACGTTGTTGGCCAGCGCCAGCTTGAAGTAGCTGATGGCCTCCTTGCGATTGCCCCTGGCCAGCTCGAACTTGCCGAGGTAGAAGTAGGTTTCGCACAGGCGCTCGGCGAGCTCCCGGTTGTCCTTCACCCCTTTCACCACGTTGCCCATCAACTGGGTAGCGTTGAGTTCGCCGGTATAGAGGCGCACCAGATCCCAGTTCCAGGCGTCGTCGTCATACTTGTTGAGCCGCTCGCGCATCCGGCTCATGGCGGCCGGCGCATTGAGCTTCTGCTCGGCCAGATAGAGCCAGATCACCCGGTAGGGATCTTCCGGCTGCGCCTCGTAGAAGCGCTTCATATCGGCTGCGGCCAGCTCGGGGCGATTGCCGTAATAGAGCGCAATACCACGGTTCAGATAGGCATAGTCATAATCGGGAGCCAGCTCGAGGGCGGAATCAAATGCCTCGTAGGCTTCGTCATAATTCTGCTGCTGCACCAGATAGACGCCGATGAAGTTGTAGGCTTCGGCGAAATCCGGCTTCTCCCGCAGGGCACGGTTGAAATCCAGCCGCGCCAGAGAGCGCAAGCCTACCCGGTCAAACACGACAGCACGCTCATAAAACAGTTCGGCCCGTTGCTCGGTGGTCAATTCCATCTCACTGAGCATCTGCCCGAGTCGCGCCAACGCCAACTCGCTCTGGTAAGAGACCTGCAGGGGGGTCGCCAATACCAGTGAAGCGGGTTGCGGCTTGGGAACTTGAGGCGTTTGAACCTGACTGCTACTGCTGCAACCCCACATGGGGAGCAGCAACAGGATACCAAGGAGGTATCCAATCCCTTTCCTGACGTTCAATGAACACTCCGACGCTTACGCTTGACCCGGCATATGGTAAAGGTCAGCCGACACTTTGTCATGTGGCTGAGCCTCTCTCCCTCAAATAAATCAGGATTCGACAGGGTATCCGGCATCACACCAGCCCCGAAAGCCACCATCCACGCTGACCACCCGGCCGTAGCCCATCTTCTGCAGGTTCTCCGCCACCAGAATAGAGCGAAAACCGCCACCACAATAGAGGTAGAGCTCGGTGTCGGGATCCGGATAACGAGTCTCGATATCCCGTTCGATCACCCCGCGCCCGAGGTAGGTCGCGCCCGGCAGATGGCCCCTGGCCCACTCGCTCTCTTCCCGCACGTCGACCAGGTGAAAGGTACGCCCCTCCTCCTGCCAGCGCTTGATCTGGTGCACGTCGGTCTCCTTCACATGGGGGCGAATGGCCTCTACCAGCGCCAGAAAACGGGGATTGTGTTGCATGGCTTGCTCCTTGCCTCTTGGCCAATGGCCGTGGGTGAAACCGTCATAATGGCTCACCCGGATGATAAGAGAAAGGGCGCCTCGTGGCGCCCTTGTCATTTACGGCAGGATCTCTTGCTGATCCGCGCCCTCTTTCTCCACCTGGGTCGGCAGCATGTGCTCCCGCTTGACCCCGAAGAACATGGCGAACGAGCTCGCCACATAGATGGAGGAGTAGGTACCAAACGCCACACCGATCACCATGGCCACCGAGAAACCGTGGATCAGCGGACCGCCCTTGAGCAGCAGCGCCAGCACCACCACGAAGGTCAGGCCGGAGGTGATGATGGTCCGGCTCAGGGTCTCGGTCATGGAGAGATCCAGGATGTACTCGGTATCCCCCTTGCGCACCTTGCGAAAGTTCTCCCGCAGGCGGTCGAACACTACGATGGTGTCGTTCAGGGAGTAACCCACGAGGGTCATCAAGGCCGCCAGCACGGTCAGGTCGAATTCGTACTGGAAGTAGGCGAAGACGCCCAGGGTGATCACCACGTCGTGCACCAGGGAGAGGATGCCGCCCATGGCCAGACGCCACTCGAAGCGTACCGCCACGTAGATCATGATGCAGATGATGGAGGCCAGCATGGCCAGCGCACCGTCCGTCGCCAGCTCGTCACCCACGGAGGGGCCGACGAACTCCACGCGCTTGAGCACGGCGCCCTGATCGATCACCTTGGCGGCCGCCAGCACCTCGTTGCCCTGCTGCTCCACCTTGACCCCCTCTTTCGGGGTCAGGCGCACCAGCACGTCACGGCTGGAGCCGAAGTGTTGCAGGGTCGCCCCTTCAATCTTCTGCTCGTCCAGCACCTCATGCATCTTCTCCAGGCTCACCGACTGCTGGAAGCCCACCTCGATGGTGGTGCCGCCGGTGAAGTCCAGACCCCAGTTCAGACCCCGATCGAACAGGAAGAACAGGGAAATCACCATCAGCAGGGTAGAGAAGACCACACCCGGCTTGGCAAAGCGCATGAAGGGGATGGGCTTTTCAAAATGTAGAATCTGAAACATGTCTCTTCCTTAGATCGGCAGCTTGTCGAGGCGCCGACCACCCCAGGCCAGGTTGATGATGGCGCGGGATACCGTGATGGCGGTAAACATGGACGCACTCAGACCAATCCCCAGCGTCAGGGCGAAGCCCTTGATGGCGCCGGTACCGATACCGAACAGGATCACACAGGTGATGAGCGAGGTGATGTTGGAGTCGGCGATGGTCGAGAATGCCCGATCAAAGCCCAGGTGGATCGCCTGCTGCACGCCGCGGCCGTTGCGGATCTCTTCACGAATGCGCTCGTAGATCAGCACGTTGGCGTCCACCGCCATGCCCAGCGTCAGCACGATACCGGCGATGCCCGGCAGGGTCATGGTGGCCCCCGGGATCATCGACATGATGCCGACGATCAGCACCAGGTTCATGGAGAGAGCAATGTTGGCCACCCAACCGAAGGCACGGTAGTAGATCCCCATGAACAGCACGATCACCAGCATGGCCCAGCCGATGGCTTCCATACCGCTGTCGATGTTCTGCTGACCCAGGCTCGGGCCAATGGTGCGCTCTTCCACGATCTGGATCGGGGCGATCAGCGCACCGGCACGCAGCAGCAGCGCCAGGTTGTGGGCTTCGTTGGCGTTGTCGATGCCGGTGATGCGGAACTGGCTGCCAAGGCGCGACTGGATGGTGGCGACGTTGATCACCTCCTCCTGCTTGCGGAACTTGCGCTTGCCGTCCGGACCCGGCTGACCGACCGGCTTGTATTCGATGAATACGGTGGCCATGCCCTTACCGACGTTGTCCTTGGTAAAGTTGGCCATCTTGTTGCCACCCTGGCCATCGAGCTTGATGTTGACCTGGGGACGGCTGTATTCGTCGAAACCGGACTGGGCACCCACGATGTGGTCACCGGTCAGGATGATGCGCTTTTGCAGCACCACCGGACGACCGTTGCGATCGTTGTAGACCTTGGAGCTCGGCGGTACGCGACCGTCGGCCGCAGCCTGGATGTCGGCGGTCTCATCGACCATGTGGAATTCCAGGGTCGCGGTCGCGCCCAGGATCTCCTTGGCACGGGCGGTGTCCTGAATACCAGGCAGTTCCACCACGATGCGCTCGGCACCCTGCTGTTGTACCAGCGGCTCGGCGACACCCAGTTCGTTCACCCGGTTGCGGATGATGGTGATGTTCTGCTCGAGGGCGTACTTCTTCACCTCCTTGACCTTGGCTTCACTTAAGGAGGCCAGCAGGACGAACTCGTCCCCCTTCTGCTCGGTGGTAAAGGTGAGATCCGGGTTCTGACGACGCAGGAAGGAGACCGCCTTGCTCTGATCGGCTTCGTCGCGGAAGACCACCTGCACCTGATCACCGACCCGGCGCACGCCGGAGTAACGGATCTTCTGGGTACGCAGCTCGGAGCGGAAATCCTGCACCATCTGCTCCTGCTGCTTGGCCAGCGCTTCGGCCATGTCCACTTCCATCAGGAAGTGTACGCCGCCACGCAGGTCCAGACCCAGCTTGAGCGGGTTGGCACCGATGGCTTCGAGCCAGGCAGGGGTGGAAGGCGCCAGGTTGAGTGCGGTAATGAAGTTGTCACCCAGCTTGTTGGCGACCAGATCGCGCGCCTTGAGCTGCTCTTCGGTGTTCTTGAAACGGATCAGAATGAAGCCGTGCTCGAACGCCGCATGCTTGACCGGGATCTTCGCCTCGTCGAGGGTCGCTTTCACCAGGTCAAGGGTATCAAGCTTGACTTCGGCACCCCGGCTGGCAGAGATCTGCAAGGCCGGGTCTTCGCCGTAAAGATTGGGGGCTGCATATAGAAAACCGATGGCGATCACCACGATCACCATCAGGTATTTCCACAGCGGATAGCGATTTAACACGCTGTGCTCCTCGGGAGATTAGAGGGACTGGATAGAACCCTTGGGCAGAACGGCAGAGACGAAATCACGCTTGATGGTGACCTGGGTCTGATCGTTCAGGGACAGCACAATGTATTCGCTGTCGGCGGAAACCTTGGCGATCTTGCCGACCAGGCCGCCGGAAGTGAGCACTTCGTCACCCTTGGAGAGGGAACTCATCAGGTTGCGGTGATCCTTGGCACGCTTGGCCTGGGGACGATAGATCATGAAGTAGAAGATGAGACCGAACACGGCCAGCATGATGATCATTTCCATGCCACCACCCTGTGCCGCCGGAGCCGCGCCTTCTGCATATGCCTTGGAGATAATGCTCATTTAACAACCTCTTATTGATGTAAATTTGATAACTAGCTTATAAATCGTTGTTATTTAACGTCATTTTCAGCTAACGGAGGCACGGGCTTCCCTTGCCGACGGTAAAACTCAGTTACAAAGTTGTCTAATTTACCCTGCTCGATCGCGTCCCGCAAACCCTGCATCACGCGCTGGTAATAACGCAGGTTGTGAATGGTGTTCAGACGGGCACCGAGGATCTCGTTGCACTTGTCCAGATGGTACAGATAACTGCGGGTGTAGTTCTTGCAGGTGTAGCAATCGCAATCGGCATCCAGGGTGCTGGTGTCCTCGCGATACTTGGCGTTGCGGATCTTGACCACCCCGTCGGTGGTGAACAGGTGACCGTTGCGGGCGTTGCGGGTCGGCATCACGCAGTCGAACATGTCGATACCGCGGCGCACCCCTTCTACCAGATCTTCCGGCTTGCCCACCCCCATCAGGTAGCGTGGCTTGTCGGCCGGAATTTTCGGGCAGACGTGCTCGAGGATGCGATGCATGTCCTCTTTGGGCTCACCCACCGCCAGACCGCCGACCGCGTAGCCGTCGAAGCCGATCTCCAAGAGACCGTCCAGCGACACATCCCGCAGATCTTCGTACACGGAGCCCTGGATGATGCCGAATAGGGCGTTCTTGTTGCCCAGTGCATCGAACTTGTCGCGCGAGCGCTTGCCCCAGCGCAGGGACATCTCCATGGACTTGCGCGCCTCTTCGTAAGTGGCCGGGTACGGCGTGCACTCGTCGAAGATCATCACGATGTCGGAGCCCAGATCGTACTGGATCTCCATGGATTTCTCGGGGTCGAGGAAGATCTTCTCGCCGTTGATGGGGTGACGGAAGTGCACCCCCGCCTCGGTGATCTTGCGGATGTGCCCCAGGCTGAACACCTGGAAACCGCCGGAGTCGGTCAGGATCGGGCCCTGCCAGTTCATGAAGTCATGCAGATCGCCGTGGGCGCGCATCACTTCCTGCCCCGGGCGCAGCCAGAGGTGGAAGGTGTTGCCAAGCAGGATCTGGGCACCGGTCTCGCGTACCTCTTCCGGGGTCATCCCCTTGACGGTGCCGTAGGTGCCGACCGGCATGAAGGCCGGGGTCTGCACGGTACCGCGCTCGAATACCAGCTGACCGCGACGGGCACGGCCGTCGGTGGTTTTCAGTTCAAATTTCATTGCTACCTCGGTTTCAGTCAGAGAAACAGTCTGACAAATAGTAGGGCCGCACCGGCCCGGTACAAGAAGCCGGCCGAGATCCTGACGATCAGGTCCTGAACGGCTTCTGAAGGGCAGCCGCTTAAGCCGCTGCCCGGCGACGGGTGACGAACATGGCGTCCCCGTAGCTGAAGAAACGATACTGCTCGGCCACGGCGGCCTGATAGGCGGCCATGACGTTGTCATAGCCGGCAAAGGCGCTGACCAGCATGATCAGGGTCGACTCGGGCAGATGGAAGTTGGTGACCATGGCATCGACCACCTGGAACTGGTAACCCGGGAAGATGAAGATGTCGGTGTCGCTGAAAAACGGCGCCAGCGGCTTGCCCTGGGCCAGGGTCACCTTGGCCGCACTCTCGAGCGAACGTACCGAGGTGGTCCCCACCGCAATCACCCGGCCGCCGCGGGCACGGGTCGCCGCGATGGCGTCCACCACCTCCTGCGGCACTTCGGCGTATTCCGAGTGCATGTGGTGATCTTCAATCTTGTCCACCCGCACCGGCTGGAAGGTGCCCGCCCCCACGTGCAGGGTGACGAAGGCCGTTTCCACGCCCTTGGCACGAATTTTCTCCAGCAGCGGCTCGTCGAAGTGCAGGCCGGCGGTCGGCGCCGCCACGGCACCCGGCTTCTGGTTGTAGACGGTCTGGTAGCGCTCCTTGTCGGCATCCTCGTCGGGACGATCGATATAGGGAGGCAGCGGCATGTGGCCGATGGCTTCCAGGATCTCCAGCACCGGGCGCGGGTCCAGGAAGTGGATCTCGAACAGGGCGTCGTGGCGGGCGCGCATCTCGGCCTCGACGGGCACGCCGTCGGCTCCGGCATCCAGGATCAGGCGGGTACCTGGCTTGGGGGACTTGGATGAGCGCACGTGAGCCAGCACGCTGTGCTCGTCCAGGATGCGCTCCACCAGCACCTCCAGCTTGCCGCCGCTGGCCTTCTGGCCAAACATGCGCGCAGGGATGACCCGGGTATTGTTGAACACCAGCAGATCACCGGGGTTGAGCTGGTCCAGCACATCGACAAATTGACCGTGGCGCAGGGCGCCGGTTTGACCGTCGAGCTGCAGCAGACGACTGGCGGTACGCTCCGCCATCGGATAGCGGGCAATCAGCTCGTCTGGGAGATCAAAATGAAAATCGGATACTTGCATCTTTCACCTCGGGGGAATCGGCGGCTAGTCTAGTTATCCCCCTCTTGCAAGGCAACCCAAAAGACCAAAAACCCAAGAGAGACAAGGGATAGCGAGCAATTATGTGAAGCAGGGCCAGTTAAGAAACCTTTAAGGTTTTGTATTGACCCTGATCATGTTTTGCCGAAGGGGGCTGGGCTAGGGTGAAAGCAGATACACAAGGAGGCCCACCATGATGACCCTATCCGAGATCATGACTGAACACCCCTTCACCCTGGGTCCGGAAAACAGCGTCAAACAGGCGATGGACCTGATGCAGCAGGAGCGGATCCGCCATATTCCCATCGTTGACGACCACCATCATCTGCTGGGCTTGGTCACCCTCTCCGATATCCTGGCCACCCGCGAATCCAAGCTGCTGCTGATCAATCCGGAGCGGGAGGCGGAGTTCACCGACAGCGTGCAGCTCGACGAGATCATGACCCGCCAGGTGGCGAGCGTGGATCCCCATGCCGGCATCAAGGAGGCGGCCCTCTATCTGCAGCGCCACAAATATGGCTGCCTGCCGGTACTCAAAGGGCACAAGCTGGTAGGCATAGTCACCGAGTCGGACTTCATTGCCGTGGCCATCAATCTGCTGGAGCTGATGGAAGAGCAGGAGCCATCTGATGACTTTTGATCTGCGAAACCTGTAATTAAATTACAATAAAAGCGTTTTCAGCCTTAATTATCGGCATAAATGGTGAAACACTTTCATTTTGACTGAAAAATTACACCACCAGCTTGCTTTGTGATCTGCATCACACTATCATGACCGCCATGCAATAGTTGCCGAGGGGGAGACGAGGGATTGTGCACCCATCCTCTTCCTCTCATTTGTCTGCAAGTTTGCACACCCCGTAGTTAGTCTTTGCTGTAAAGCTTTTGTTTATATAGCCATTCCTTGTTTGATGACCCGGCCTTGTCCTTGCGACGACGCCGGGATTTTTTTATCCGCGTTTTACCCCTCCCCTTCACCTGGCACGCTCGCGCTGCCCGTTCGCTCCCCCCCGACGCCCCTCTGCGCCATGACTTGACGGCCCTCTCCCCTCTCCCCTTGAAAAGCCGAGGTCGCGCACAGATGTTGAATCTCGACAAGGAGTTATCTCTGCATGCTGGCGATATTCATGTTAGGTACAGCAGAGGTGGTTTATCTAATAAGTCGATTTAAGTGATTCAAAATTGCGGCTTTGACCGATTAGGAAAAGCCCCTATGATGACTCCATCGAAAGTTAAACGCCTCGTCTGGCACGACTCTTCACTACCGGACGGGCACATGTACATCACCAAGGAGCAAATACATGTCTACCTACATCAACACTGAAATCAAGCCGTTCAACGCCACCGCCTACCACAATGGCAAATTCGTTCAGGTGTCTGACGCTGACCTGAAAGGCAAGTGGTCCGTGGTGTTCTTCTACCCGGCTGATTTCACCTTCGTCTGCCCGACCGAGCTGGGCGACCTGGCTGACAACTACGCCGAATTCCAGAAGCTGGGCGTCGAGATCTACGCCGTCTCCACCGACACCCACTTCACCCACAAGGCCTGGCACGACACTTCTGACACCATCCAGAAGATCCAGTACCCGATGATCGGCGACCCCACCGGCACCATCACCCGCAGCTTCGGCGTGATGATCGAAGAAGCCGGTCTGGCTGACCGCGGTACCTTCGTCATCGACCCGCAGGGCATCATCCAGATCGTTGAAATCAACGCTGGCGGCATCGGCCGTGACGCTCTGGAGCTGCTGCGCAAGGTCAAGGCTGCCCAGTACGTTGCCGCTCACCCGGGTGAAGTGTGCCCGGCCAAGTGGAAAGAAGGCGACGCCACCCTGGCCCCGTCCCTGGATCTGGTAGGCAAAATCTAAGCCTCCCCGCTCTGAAGACCGGCCCACTCAAGGGCCGGTCTGCTTTCTGGCCTGACAAAACGCCGACCCGCATTCAACAAGAAGGAATTCGACCATGTTAGATACCAACCTCAAACAACAACTCAACGGTTACTTGCAGTACATCGTCAATCCCATCGAGATCAGCGTGTCCGGCAACGACAGCGACAAATCCGCCGAACTGCTGGCATTGGCCAGCGAGATCGCCGAGATGTCCCCCAAAATTACCCAGACCTCTGGCACCAATGCCCGCAAGCCTTCCATGAGCGTCGCGCCGAAGGGCCAAGCCCCGCGCGTTCATTTTGCCGGCATCCCCATGGGTCATGAATTTACCTCGCTGGTGCTTGCCCTGCTGCAAAGCGGCGGTCACCCCTCCAAGGCCGATGCGGCCGTGCAGGAGCAGATCCGCAACCTCAAGGGCGAGTTCCACTTCGAGACTTATATTTCGCTCTCTTGCCACAACTGCCCGGACGTGGTGCAGGCGCTCAACCTGATGGCGACCCTGAACCCCGGCATCACCCACACCATGATCGACGGCGCCCTGTTCCAGGACGAGGTCAACGAGCGTCAGATCATGGCAGTACCGAACGTCTACCTGAACGGTCAGCCGTTCAGCCAGGGCCGCATTTCGCTGGAAGAGATCGTCGCCAAGCTCGACACCGGCGCCGCCGAACGCAAGGCGCAAGAGCTGAGCGAAAAGGCCCCCTACGACGTACTAGTCGTCGGTGGTGGCCCGGCTGGCGCTGCCGCCGCCATCTATGCCGCCCGCAAAGGCATTCGCACCGCCATCGTTGCCGAGCGTTTCGGTGGCCAGGTGATGGACACCGTCGGCATCGAGAACTTCATCTCCGTGCCCTATACCGAAGGCCCCAAGCTGGCCGCGAGCCTGGAGCAGCACGTCAAGCAGTACGGCGTGGAAGTGATCACCGAGCAGCGCGCCGCCGCCATCAGCCGTGATGGCTACGTCAACGTGGATCTCGCCTCTGGCGCCATCTTGAAGAGCCGCGCCGTGATCCTGGCGACCGGTGCCCGCTGGCGCGATCTGAACGTGCCGGGCGAGCTCGAGTACCGCACCAAGGGCGTGGCTTACTGCCCGCACTGTGACGGCCCCTTCTTCAAGGGCAAGCGAGTGGCGGTGATCGGTGGCGGCAACTCCGGCATCGAGGCGGCCATCGACTTGGCCGGCATCGTCGAGCACGTCACCGTAGTGGAGTTCGCCGATACCCTGCGTGCCGACGAGGTGCTGCAGAAGAAGGCCCGCTCCATGGGCAACATCGACATCATCATGAGTGCCCGCACCACCGAGGTGATCGGTGATGGCAGCAAGGTGGTGGGCATGGATTACGAAGATCGCACCACAGGCGAGATCAAGCACCTGGCGGTGGCCGGCATCTTCGTCCAGATCGGTCTGGTGCCAAACACCGAGTTCCTGAAAGGGAGCGAAGTGGCCCTGACCCGCTTCGGCGAAATAGAGATCGACACCAAGGGCGCCACCTCCCTGCCCGGCGTCTACGCCGCAGGGGATGCCACCACAGTGCCGTTCAAGCAGATCATCATCTCCATGGGCGCCGGGGCGACCGCCGCGCTGGGGGCGTTTGATTACCTCATTCGCAACCCGGCGCCAGAAGCTGCTGCGACCAAGGCCGACGCCGTCACCGCCTGATAGCGACCAGATGGACAAAAAGCCGACTCACAGAGTCGGCTTTTTTATTGGTGCGAAAAGGCTCAGCCGGCTTTCGACGGTTGGACCTCATCCGGCTCGGGCGTGGCATAGCTGGCGGGCACCGCCTCCCCGTCCAGATCCGTTCTCGGCTCCAGCTCCGCCGTCATGGGGGTATTGGGCGGCACCGGGATGAAGACCTGGTGATCGGCCAGCGGAATGGGGGCCCGTTGCCGCTTGCGCCAGCCGAGATAGCCTGCCAGCAGCAGACCGCAGAGGGCAAAATAGACGAACAGCCCCTCTGGCCCGAACTGCGCCATGACAAACGGCGCCAGCAGCGGCCCGGTCATGGCCCCCAGGCTGTAGGCGAGCAGCAGCCCCTGATTGGCCCCCAGCACCTGATCCGGGCGCAGCTCGTCGCATGCGTGGCTGAGGCTCAGGGGATAGATGGAGAACGCCATCCCCCCCAGCAGAAACACCAGGCCCCCCTCGGCGGGGCCGCGCCAGGCATCCGGCAGCAGCACCATCAACAGGGCCAGCAGCGCCAAAACGGCGCCGAGCAGCAGGATCACTCCCCGCCTGTCGTAGCGATCGGAGAGGCGACCGATGGGGTACTGCAGGCACATGCCCCCCAGGATCACCAGCGCCATCATGTCCGCCACCTGGGAGAGGGACGAGCCGCTGTCGGTGAAATAGAGCGGCAACAGGCCATAGATGGCCCCCAGCACCAGACCGGAGGTAAAGCTGCTGCCCATCCCCGCCGGAGTGAGCCGCACCAGCTCCAAGACGCCGACCGGCTGGGGCGCCACCATGGCCGGGGTCGCCACCCGGGAGATAGCCAGCGGGATCACCGACAGGGTCGCCGCCATGGCGCACAGGGCGAACGGGGTCAGCACCATGGGATCCACCCACTTGAGCAGCAGCTGTCCCAACGCCAGGGAGCCGTAGAGCAGGATCATGTAGAGGGACATCAGCCGGCCCCGGTTGGCCGGGGTGCTGGAGACCAGCATCCAGGACTCCAGCACCACGAACAGGCCGCCGGTGGCAAAGCCACCCACCAGCCGCAGCGCCGCCCAGCTGAGCGGCTCCACCACCATGCCGTGCAGCAGAAACAGAAAGCAGAGCAGGGAGGCATAGGCCGCATAGGCCCGGATGTGGCCCACCCGGATGATGAGGCGGGCGTTGACGAAGGCCCCCAGCACCAGACCGCCGAAATAGGCGGCCGAGACCAGGCCGATGGCCTGGGCCGATACCTGCTCGGCAGAGAGGCGCACCGTCAGCAGGGTGTTGAACATGCCGTGACCCAGAATGAAGATCACCAGACTGGTCAGGGGTGAGAGGAACCTTGCGAGTGTCATGGGGTCTCCCTGATTGGCGCAATTGTGAGCAAAACAGTCATGGTACCGTTTGCTTCCCGCTCGCTTCAACCCCGCGGGATCAGTCAACGCATGACACGCAGGGCACGCGCCGGACAACTAGAATGGGAATACAGTCCATTCACCCCAGCCCCAGCAAACAGGAACGCCTTCATGTCCGCGAGCCTATCCAAATACCCGATCGCCCCCGAGTTCGAGATCCCGGACTCCCTGCGTCTCTCCTGGCAGAAGACCGTCAACCTGATGGCTGAGCTGTTTCACGTGCCGGCCGGGCTCATCATGCGGGTACACCCTCGCGAGATAGAAGTGTTCATCACCAGCCAGACGCCGGACAACTGCTATCCGGCCGGGGCCCGTGAGCACCTCGACTCCGGCCTCTATTGCGAACGGGTCATGGATACCCGCCAGGAGCTCCTGGTGCCCAATGCCCTCAAGGATCCCGAATGGCAGCACAATCCGGACATCAAAGTCGGCATGATCTCCTATTGCGGTCTGCCGCTCTGCTGGCCCGATGGCAGACTCTTCGGCACCATCTGCGTGCTGAGCCGGGAGGAGAACGACTACGGCGGCCTCTACCGGCAACTGCTCCTGCAGTTTCGTGATTCGGTGCAGCAGGGCATGCACACCCTCTACGACAATATTCGTCTGCAGGAGACGCAAGAAGAGCTCGAGCAGCACAAGTCGCAGTTGACCCACACCCTCGACAGTCTGAAAAAAACCCAGGAGGAGCTCATCCACACCGAAACCCTGGCGGCGCTGGGGGCCATGGTGGCCGGCATCTCCCATGAGCTGAACACCCCCATCGGCAACGCCCTGATCGCCACCACGGCCCTGCAGGAGCAAACCCGGCAGCTGGCCGCCCAGCTGGGGGCTCAGACTATCCGTCGCACCACGCTGGAGGAGTTTGTGCACGCCAGCCAGGAGATGAGCGAGCTGGCCCTGCAGGCCATCACCCAGTCGGCCAAGCTGATCAGCAGCTTCAAGCAGGTGGCCATCGAGCAGACCTCGGAGAGCCGGCGCAGCTTCGATCTCAGGCGCCTCATCGACGACAACCTGACCAACCTCAAGGCCGGCCCCGGGTTTGAGCAGGTCGTGCTGCACAATCTCATCGACGAGGAGCTGCTCTGCGACAGCTACCCGGGCCCCCTCAGCCAGGTGCTGCTCAACCTGATCCACAACGCCCTCCTCCATGGCATCGGGGATCGCCAGGATGGACGCATCGAGATCCGGGCCCATCAGGACCAACAATCCATCCACCTGGAGGTGCTGGACAACGGTCGCGGCATGGCGCCCAACGTACTGGCCCACATCTTCGATCCCTTCTTTACCACCACCTTGGGCAAGGGGGGCTCCGGACTGGGGCTCTCCATCTGCCGCCGCATCGCCACCTCGGTGCTGGGTGGCGGCCTGACGGCTCGCTCGGCGCCGGGCAAAGGCAGCTGCTTTACCCTCTCCTTTCCCCGCATCGCCCCTGGCCGCGTCTGAGAGGCAGAACTCAGCCCCTCTCGCCGAGTGAATCGAGTTGCGATGCCGGCCAACACAAGGGCGGCGGTGAGGTCTATCCTTGCAGATGTCCACCAGTGAGGTAATCAAGATGAAACCAGCCCTGTTTCTGTTAACCCTGCTCTTTACCGGCAGCGTGCTCGCCTTTCACTGTCCCGCCGACATGAAGAAGATTGACGATGCCCTGGCCAAGTCCCCGCCGCTGAGCACCGAGCAACTGGCACAGGTGAAGAAACTGCGTGCCGAAGGCGAAGCACTGCACAATGCGGGCAAGCATCAGGAATCCGTCGATACCCTGGCCAAGGCGATGGCCATGCTGGGCCTGAACAAGGGTTAGCCCGGCGGCAACCCACTGGCAGCGAGCCGATTGCACTGCCCCCTTGCGGCCCCTCGTCCCCGATGCGAGGGGCCGCTTTTATCTGACCCGGCTACACACGACCGCTGTAGAGCAGGGTGTTGTAGTTGAAGGCAATCACACCGTTGACGGCGTGGCGCTCAAATTCCCGGGCAATCAGCGCCGTCAACTCGGTATGGGCCTGCGAACCGGCCACCGGGGCATAGGAGGAGGAGTTTAGCCGCCCCAGCACCCCGTCGAGATCGAACAGCTGACGGTTGGCGAAGCGCTCGAGCCGGTAATCTCCCTCGAAGAAGGCGGCAAAATCCACCTCCCCCAGGTTGCGATGATTGACCTCCTCATAGTCCCCCGAATAGGTGCGCAGCCCCGCCTCGTAGGCCTTGAGAAACGGGGTGTCAGTCAGCCTGTCGTTCCAGATAAGGGCCACTTTGCCACCTGGCTTTAGCAGCCGCCGACACTCCTGCTTGAAGGCAGGACGATCGAACCAGTGAAACGCCTGGGCCACCGTGATGAGATCCACACAGCCATCCGGCAGACCGGTGACCTCGGCCCGGCCGTCAGACCAGCCGACATTGGCAACCCCGGCCAGCAACTGCTGCGCCGCCTCGCGCATCTCCTGATTCGGCTCCACTGCCCAGACCCGCGCCACCCGAGGGGCCAGCAGCGCCGTCAGGATGCCGGTGCCCGCTCCTATGTCGGCCACCTGGCTAGCGGGTCCCATGGCCAGCTCATCGGCCAGAAAGTCCAGCATGGCCGGCGGGTAGCCGGGGCGGTATTTCACATAAGCCTCAACGCGAGCTGAAAATCGTTCGGTATTGTCCATTCCTCTCTCCTGCCATGTCGCCACCTGATGGCGCTGCTCGCCAGCGCCTCCATACCGATGCACCTCGTGGTCATCCGGTCGCCGCGCGGGCACAGACCCACGCGCCCCCCCTCCTTCTGAGCGGGTGGCACATCATCGACCTGACCAGATTGACCTGTCATTGCACCGGAATAAAGAGGCCTCTCACCCTTTCCCTGTCACGCACTGTTCGATCGCGCAGGTCTGCTCGGCGACATGAGATCGCCATCACACTCTGCACACGGCACAACTGACATTCAGGTTATTAGTTGACGGTTAAGTAATAAGCTGGGGGCTTGCCGCGTCATTCTTCGCATGAGGCCCCCGGGCTCAACGGGCCGCCGTGTCATGAATGCTCAAGTCGTTCGGCCAACGAGGTTTTTTTCTGAGCCTACACGGAGCGAAAAGATGCAACTAGGGAAAATATCGGCGGCGGTGAGCATGATCCTCTCTGCCGGCGTCATGGCAAAAACGGATAAACCGAACATAGTGGTCATCTTCGGTGACGACATCGGCTGGCAGAACGTCAGCGCCTATGGCATGGGCACCATGGGTTACACCACCCCCAACATCGACCGGATCGCCAAGGAGGGGATCAAGTTCACCGATCACTACGCCCAGCCGAGTTCGACGGCGGGCCGCGCCGCCTTCCTGACCGGCCAGTACCCCATTCGTTCCGGCATGACGACGGTGGCCATGCCAGGTGGCGTCCTGGGCCTGAAGAAAGAGTCCCCGTCTCTGGCCGAAGTGCTCAAAGCCGTCGGCTACAAGACCGGCCAGTTCGGCAAGAACCACCTGGGGGATCACAACTTTGCCCTGCCGACCGTCCACGGCTTCGACGAATTCTTCGGCAACCTCTATCACCTCAATACCCAGGAAGAACACGAGCAACGGGATTACCAGAATTTTGCCAAGCAGTATTCAGGCTCGCTCGAGGCGTACAGCAAGAAGTTCGGTACCCGCGGCGTCCTGCACTGCTATGCCACCGAGACCGAAGACAAGACGGTTGACCCGCGTTTCGGCGAAGTCGGCAAACAGAAGTGCACCGATACCGGCCCGCTGGGTCAGGAGCGGATGAAGGAGTTCGACCGCGCCGAGATGATCCCGGCCGCCCTCAAGTTCATCGACGGCTCGATCAAGGAAGACAAGCCCTTCTTCACCTGGGTCAATACCAGCCGCATGCACCTCTATACCCGTCTCAACGACAAGTGGCGCTACGCAGCCGAGCAGTACACCAGCGAATACGACTACCATGGCAGCGGCATGATGCAGCACGACAGCGACATCGGCTATCTGCTCGACGAGCTGGAAAAACGGGGGCTGAAAGAGAATACCATCGTCATCTATACCACCGACAACGGTCCGGAACACTCCTCCTGGCCTTATGGCGCCACCACGCCGTTTCGCGGCGAGAAGATGACCACCTATGAAGGGGGCGTCCGGGTGCCCATGATGGCGCGCTGGCCGGCCCAGATCCCGGCGGGTGGCGTGCTCAACGGCATCCAGGGTCACCAGGATCTCTTCACCACCCTGGCGGCGGCAGCGGGTGTCCCCGACGTCAACAAGAAGATGATGGACGAGAAGAAGCAGTACATAGATGGCGTCAACAACCTCGCCTACTGGGAAGGCAAGAGCAAGGAGTCGGCTCGCGACTCCATCTTCTACTACTTCGAGGACAAGCTCTCGGCGGTGCGGGTAGGCCCCTGGAAGTTCCACTTCGCGGTGGCCGAAAACTACTATGACAACCTTACCCCGCTCACCAAACCCAAGCTCTACAACCTGAGAGCCGATCCGTTCGAGAGTTACGACTCCGTCGATGCCAACGGCCACCTGCTGCAGAAGATGTCCTGGTTGCTGGCACCGGTCAGCGAGATGGTGAACCAGCATGTCAACACCCTGGTCCAGTATCCGCCGGTTCAGGGGGGCACCACCTTCGACATGGCCAAGATGATCCAGGAAGCCATGCAGAAAACCCAGCAGTAAGCGACACGGCGGAGGGTTATCCCTCCGCCACCTTCTTCATGCGGCAGAGCTGGGCACCTCGTCAGGCACCCACCCCGGACCGACCTCGCCCGCCGCCACCAGCAGAGTAACGATGAACAAGATCCGGACCCGTGACACCACGCACCTGGACGTCACCCCGCTCAAAACCGCCAGCCGTGACAGCAGCGGCGCCTATGCCCGCCGCTTCCACGTCATGGCCAAACCGGGGGGCTCCAAGTGCAACATCGATTGCCAATATTGCTTCTACCTGCACAAGGAAGACCTGCTCCATCAACCGAGACAACCCAGGATGGATGAAGAGACGCTGGAGACCTTCATCCGCAGCTACATAGAGGGACAGGATGGCGACGAGATCGTCTTCTCTTGGCAGGGCGGTGAACCGACCCTGCTCGGCATCGACTACTTTCGCCGGATAGTGGCGCTGCAGCAACAGCATTGCCCGCCCGGGGTCAGCATCCGCAACGACCTGCAGACCAACGGCATCCTGCTCAATGACGAGTGGTGCCGGTTTCTCAAGGAGCACGGCTTTCTGGTCGGCCTCTCCATCGACGGGCCCCGCGCACTGCACGACAAATACCGGGTGACCCGCAGCGGCAAACCCACCTTCGATCTGGTGATGGCGGCGGCCGCGCTGCTGCGCCAGCATCAGGTTCCCTTCAATGCCCTGACCGTCATCAACCGGCACAATGCAAAATATCCCCTCGAGGTGTATCGCTTTCTGACCCGGGAGCTGGGGGCCAGCTACATCCAGTTCACCCCCTGCGTCGAGGCCAGCGACTTCAAACGCACGGCCCCGCAATTCTGGAACGACAGCATGCTGCCCCTGGTCGGCAGTGAGCTGAGCAAACACGGCCACCCCATGTCGATCGTCACGGACTGGTCGGTGGATCCCGATGACTGGGGCACCTTTCTGGCAACCGTGTTCGAGGAGTGGGTCAACAACGACCTAGGGCGCGTGCTGGTCAATCTGTTCGAAACCGCCGTGGCCCAGACCATGGGATACCCCTCCCAGCTCTGCGTCACCGCCGAGTTTTGCGGCAAGGCGCTGGCCATCGAGCACGATGGCAGCGTCTTCTCCTGCGATCACTTCGTCTATCCGGAGTACCGGCTGGGGGATATCAAACAGCGCCCCTTGAGCCACATGGCCTTCTCCACCCGCCAGGAGGCCTTTGGCATGTCCAAGCGGGACAGCCTGCCCGAATATTGCCGCCAATGCCCCTACCTGACGCTCTGCTGGGGCGAATGCCCCAAGAATCGCCTGATCAGGGCACCGGATGGCGAGCTTGGCCTGAACTACCTCTGCCCCGGGATCAAGCACTTCTTCGACTACGCCGCCCCCATACTGGCAGGCATAGCCCAGGTGTTGACAACGCAGCAGCAGGGCAGATAAGCCGGCAGGCCCCAACCAGAGCGGCCTCGGCGACAGCGAGGGTGGCCCGGCCCCCTTGGCCAGCTAGCCGAACTGCCCGCCCGGCACAGCCAGCCGGCCCTGGTTCCGGGTCTGCCAAATGCCCATAAAAAAATCCGAAACCCGCCAACGGGTTTCGGATTTTGACACCTTGATAGCTCTGCTCAGCCCTGATTGCCCGACCAGGCCCTGCCGATGCAAGGCCTTTTTTACCAAGTCATTGTTTACCAGGTCACGCTGAGCACCTGCGCTTACTTGGCGTAGTCCTCGGTCGGGATGCAGGAGCAGAACAGGTTGCGATCACCGTAGACGTCGTCGATGCGGTTGACCGACGGCCACAGCTTGGCGGCACGCACAGCGTCTGACGGGAACACCGCCTCGGCGCGGCTGTAGCCACGATTCCACTCACCGTCCATCACGTCATCCTGGGTATGGGGGGCATGCACCAGCGGGTTGTCGGTGAGGCTCCAGTGGCCGTCCTGCACCTTGGCGATCTCGGCACGGATGGCGGTCATCGCCTCGACGAAGCGGTCCAGTTCGCGCTTGGATTCCGACTCGGTCGGCTCGACCATCAGGGTGCCCGCTACCGGGAAGCTCATGGTCGGCGCGTGGAAGCCGTAGTCCATCAGGCGCTTGGCCACGTCCATCTCGCTGATGCCGGAGGCCTCTTTGAGCGGGCGGATATCCAGGATGCACTCGTGAGCCACCCGACCGTTGCGCCCGGAGTAGAGCACGGGGAAGGATTCACCCAGCTTCTTGGCCAGGTAGTTGGCGTTGAGGATGGCCACCTGGGTGGATTTCTTCAGCCCCTCGTCTCCCAACATGGCGATGTACATCCAGCTGATGGGCAGGATGCTGGCCGAGCCGAACGGTGCCGCCGACACGGCGCCGTTGTTGCGGCTCTCCTTGTCGGTCTTGACCACGGCGTGACCGGCCACGAAGGGGGCCAGGTGTTTCTTCACGCCGATGGGGCCCATGCCCGGGCCGCCACCGCCATGAGGAATGGCGAAGGTCTTGTGCAGGTTGAGGTGGGAAACGTCCGCCCCGATAAAGCCCGGCGCCGTCAGCCCGACTTGCGCGTTCATGTTGGCGCCGTCCAGATAGACCTGACCACCGTGCTGGTGAACGATGTCGCACACCTCCTTGATGGTCTCCTCGTACACCCCGTGGGTGGAGGGATAGGTCACCATCAGACAGGAGAGCTGATCACCCGCCTCGGCGGCCTTGGCGCGCAGATCGTCCAGATCCACGTTACCCGACTTGTCACAGGCGGTGACGATGACCCGCAGGCCCGCCATCTGGGCGGAAGCCGGGTTGGTGCCGTGCGCAGACGCCGGGATCAGGCAGATGTCGCGATGCCCCTCGCCGCGGGACTCGTGGTACTTCTTGATGGCGAGCAGGCCGGCGTATTCGCCCTGGGCGCCGGAGTTGGGCTGCATGCAGACCGCATCGTAACCGGTCACCTTCACCAGCCAGTTTTCGAGGTCGGCCAGCAGCAACTGATAACCCTTGGCCTGGGCCAGCGGGGCGAACGGGTGCAGCTTGCCAAACTCGGGCCAGGTCACCGGGATCATCTCGGCGGTGGCATTGAGCTTCATGGTGCAGGAGCCGAGCGAAATCATGGCGTAGTTGAGGGCCAGATCTTTGGCTTCGAGACGGTGGATGTAGCGCAGCATCTCGGTCTCGGAGTGGTACTTGTTGAACACCTCGTGGGTCAGCACGGCGTCGGTGCGCAGCAGATCCTGCGGGATGGCGTGATGGGCCTGGGCCGCCTTGTCGAGGGCCTCGATGTCCAGACCGTGCCCTGTGCCCAGGAACAGTTCAAACAGCTCGGCCACATCGCCACGGGTGGTGGTCTCGGAGAGGGAGACACCCACGGCGCCATCCAGATCGGCGCGCAGGTTGATGCCGAGCCCCTCGGCCTTGGCGATCAGCGCAGCCTTCTCGGCGGTCTGTACGGTCAGGGTATCAAACCAGCTGGCGTGCTTGAGGGCCACGCCCTTGGCCTTCAGACCGAGCGCCAGAATGGTGGTCAGACGGTGCACGCGGGAGGCGATGGTCTTCAGCCCCACCGGGCCGTGGTAGACGGCGTAGAAGCTCGCCATGTTGGCCAGCAGCACCTGGGCAGTACAGATGTTGGAGTTGGCCTTCTCGCGGCGGATATGCTGCTCGCGGGTCTGCATCGCCATGCGCAGGGCGGCCTTGCCGCGGGCATCCTTGGAGACGCCGATGATGCGGCCCGGCATGGAGCGTTTGTAGGCATCACGGGTGGCGAAGAAGGCGGCGTGGGGGCCACCGTAGCCCATGGGCACGCCAAAGCGCTGGGCCGAACCCAGCACCACGTCGGCACCCAGCTCACCCGGGGACTTGAGCAGCAGGAGCGACAAGATGTCGGCGCTGACGCATGCCAGCCCTTTCTGGGCCTGCACCGCGGCGATAAGCGCCCGCAGATCTTTCACTTCCCCCGTGGTGGTGGGGTACTGGAACAGGGCACCGAACACCTCTTCGGCGCAGGCCTGCTCGGCCGGGCCGACTGCCACGTCAAAGCCGAAGTGGACCGCCCGCTCCTTGACCACGTCGATCACCTGGGGGTGCACGTCGTCGGCCACGAAGAAGAGGTGGGACTTGGACTTGGCCATCCGCTTGGCCAGCGCCATCGCCTCGGCGGCGGCGGTCGCCTCATCCAGCAGGGAGGCGCTGGCCAGATCCATGCCGGTGAGATCCAGGGTCAGCTGCTGGAAGTTGAGCAGGGCTTCGAGACGGCCCTGTGCCAGCTCCGGCTGGTACGGGGTGTAGGCGGTGTACCAGCCCGGATTTTCCAGCACATTGCGCAGGATGACGTGGGGCACGTGGGTGTCGTGATAGCCCATGCCGATGTAGCTCTTGGCCACCTTGTTCTGGGCGGCATAGCCCTTGAGCTTGGCCAGCGCTTCCACTTCAGTCATGGAGGCACCGATGCCGAGCGGGCCCGGCCGGCGAATGGCGGCGGGGACCGTCTGCTCAATCAGATCGTCCAGGCTCTCGGCGCCCACCACGGCCAGCAGGGCGCGCAGATCTTCCTCACCCGGCCCGATGTGACGGCGGATGAAATCGGTTTTTTGCTCGAGTTCAAACAGTGACTGGGTCATTTCCCTATTCCTGATAAAAAGTCCTGATAACTAAGTGCCTGACAGCCGGCCTCGGCCGGCTTCACTCATGTTCGGCTGGCAGGGTGGCCCCTGCCGGCACCGGATGTCGCTCATAGCGACAGGGGGTCGTCTTGCGGCTGTCCGGTTTGCCGTGGGCAAACCGGGACGGACGACTTCACCCTCGCCGGCCGGCCTCCTGGCCGACGGGCATGCATACAAACGGGCCCTGCGCGATTGGCAGGGCCCGGGGGCATTACTCTTCGTCCACCACGTTCTGGTAGCCTTCGGCATCCAGCAGGTTGGCGAGCTCGCCCGCGTCATCCAGCTTGATGCGGAACAGCCAGCCGGCACCGTAGGGGTCGGAGTTGACCAGCTCGGGGCTGCCTTCCAGCTCTTCGTTGACGGCCAGGATCTCGCCGCTCACCGGGCTGTAGATGTCAGAGGCGGCTTTGACCGACTCGGCCACGGCGCAGTCATCACCGGCACTAACCTGCTTGCCCACTTCCGGCAGATCGACGAACACCATGTCACCCAGCAGCTCCTGGGCGTGCTCGGTGATACCGACCACGGCCTCGCCGTTGGCTTCGACACGGATCCACTCGTGGGAGGTGGCATATTTCAGTTCGCTCGGGATATGGCTCATTTGTGCTTCCTTTATTCACTTGGATCACTTGTCCCCGGCGCGTTCGACAGACATTGCCGGGGCAAGGGGGTCTGGCAAAGGGCAGCCCCTTCGCCGCAATGGGGTCGTTACACCAGCTTCTGGCCGTTGCGCACGAAAGCCGGCTTGGTCACTTTCACGGTGACCAGCTTCTTGCGGATCTCCACCGAGGCCTGCTCGCCGATATCACGGGGCACCCGCGCCAGGGCAATACTGTAGCCCAGAGTGGGCGAGAAAGAGCCGGAGGTGATCACACCTTCCCGCTCTTCTCCAGCGGCGGTGGTGAAGGTGACCGGCATGCCGCTGCGCAGCACGCCCTTCTCTTCCATCACCAGGCCCACCAGTTTGGGCTGGCTGCCGGCGGCTTTCTGGGCTTCCAGCGCGGCGCGGCCGATGAACTGGCGATCGCTCGGTTCCCAGGCGATGGTCCAGGCCATGTTGGCGGCCAGCGGAGAGATGGTTTCGTCCATGTCCTGGCCGTAGAGGTTCATGCCGGCCTCGAGGCGCAGGGTGTCACGGGCACCCAGGCCGCAAGGGGCCACGCCGTTGTCCAGCAGCGCCTGCCACAGATCGCACGCCTGCTCTTGCGGCACCACGATCTCGTAGCCGTCTTCACCTGTGTAGCCGGTGGTGGCGATGAAGAGCTCGCCGGCCTGCACACCGAAGAAGGGCTTCATGCCTTCCACTGCGGCATTTTGCTCGGCGCTGAACACCTTGGCCGCCTTGGCCTTGGCGTTGGGCCCCTGCACCGCGATCATGGCGAGCTCTGGGCGCTCGGTCACGGTCACCCCAAAGTCCTGGGCATGGTGGCGGATCCAGGCCAGATCCTTCTCGCGGGTGGCGGAGTTGACCACCAGGCGGTAGAAGGTCTCGCCAAGGTAATAGGTGATGAGGTCGTCGATGACGCCGCCTTCCGGGGTCAGCATGCCGCTGTAGAGGGCCTTGCCGAAGAGGGTGAGCTTGGCCACGTCGTTGGCCAGCAGGTGTTGCAGGAAGGCTTTGACCCGCTCGCCGGTCAAATCGACGATGGTCATGTGGGAGACGTCGAACATGCCGGCATCGGTGCGCACCTGATGGTGCTCTTCCAGCTGTGAGCCGTAGTTGATGGGCATTTCCCAACCGTGAAAGTCCACCATCTTGGCGCCGGCTTCCAGGTGCTTGGGATGCAGTACTGTAGTCTGGATCATCGCTGTGTTTCCTTAAGCGTTCGCGACAACACTCACGATCCGCCCCGCCCGGCCGCCCTCCGGCGGTTCACCGGGGTCGCAGCAAGAGCAGAGAGTGCCTGAGTCTGTGCTCGTTCCGGCCCGCAAGGCCGGAGTGATTCCTTGAACGCAGCGGATTATATGCCAAGCGGACGCGCATGCCGCTCAAAAAAAACTAATCCACCGCCAGTCAACAGACTCCAGACACTAAGGTAAAAACAGTGATAAAAACAGACCAAACTCGGTAATGACGATATTAAATTTCGATTTTTACCGTTTCGTCACAATTTGGAGAAAAACGTTTCGCTGCCAGCCCAGATTAAAGGCTGATGCCCAAACCGGGTCATCAGCCTCCTCACATTAGTTTTGTTGTGAAAACACCCGAGTATTATTAGATTTTTTCACCCTTGGCCAGCGCGGGCAGCTCTCCTTCCAGCCCCATGGCGGCCCTGATCACACTTTGCTTGAGCGGCGTCAACAGGTCGAAGGCGCACAGGCCCGCCCCGCGCACCAGCTTCTTAAGCGGGTTGGCACCGGCAAACAGCCGCTTGAGCCCCTCCATCGCCGCCAGCATGCTGGCCGCCTCGCTCTTGCGCCAGCGCTCGTAGCCGCGCAGGTTGGCGAGCAGACCGATATCCTTGCCCGCCGCCTGATTGCGCAGGATCTGCTCGGCCAGGGCGGCGGCGTCCAGCAGCCCCAGGTTGACCCCCTGCCCCGCCAGCGGGTGTATGGTGTGAGCGGCATCCCCCACCAGCACCAGCCGTTCGCGGGCAAAGTCACGGGCATAGCGGGCGGTGAGCGGGATGGCGCTACGCGCCCCTTCCACCTGGCACAGGCCGAGGCGGCCGTCGAACGCGGTGGTGAGCTGGCGGTTGAACTGCTCGTCGTCGCACTGACAGAGCGCCTCGGCACGAGCGGCCGGCAGCGACCAGACGATGGAGCAGAGATCCGGTTGCCACAGGGGCAGGAAGGCGAGCGGCCCCTCGGGGGTGAAGATCTGACGCGCCACCGCCTCGTGGGGCTCGGCACAACGCACCGTCGCCACCAGGGCATGGTGGCCGTAATCCCAGCTGGTGAGCGGAATGTCGGCCTGCCGACGGACCCAGGAGTGGGCGCCATCGGCCGCCACTACCAGTTTGGCCGACAGCGCGCGGCCATCTTCCAGCAGCAGCAGGGAGCCCGCCTCGCCGCTTTGCAGGCTGCTCGCCCGGGCCGGGCTCAGCAGCTGGATGTTGTTGGCCCCTTTACTGTCATCGAGAATCGCCTCCAGCAATGCCAGCTGGATGACCCGGTTCTCGACGATGTGGCCGAGCTCGGGCTGACGCAGGCTGGCAGCATCGAAGGCGATCCGGCCAAAGCTGTCCTGCTCCCACACCTCCATCTGCACGTAGGGCTGCAGGCGGCGGGCCTCAATACCGCGCCAGGCGCCCACCTGCTGCAGGATGCGCTGGCTGGCCAGACTCAGGGCGCTGACCCGGTTGTCCGGCGCTTCGTCAAGCGCGGGGGCCGGCAACTGGCCCTCGACTACGGCCACCTTGAGCGCACTCCCCTTGAGCGCAGCGGCGAGCCCCAGGCCCACCATGCCGCCCCCCACAATCACCACATCCACGTTTTGCATCTGCATCGTTTTATGTCCTTTCAGGGCTGATCGCCGGGATCAGCGAGGGCACGCCCGCAGGCAGACCCCCTTCAATACGCAAGCTGTGACCCGTCTCAGGGGCGGCACAGGTCGGCAACAAAGCCCAGGGTGCGGGAGGCCAGCGGCGCCTTGAGGCAGTCCAGCCGCCCCATCAGGGAGAGCGCCAGGTTGCGGCCCGCCACCAGCGGGTCGTGATCATTGGAGAAGAGCTGGGCCAGCGAGGAGGTAAGCCAGACCGTCTGCGCCTGATCCCCCTTGCGCTGCTGCCAGTAACCGTTTAGCACCTTGAAGCTGCCGATATCCTCCCCCGCCGCCAGGGCCTGACCGACGGCGCGGGTGAGCAGGTCCAGATCGCGCATGCCGAGGTTGAAGCCCTGGCCGGCGATGGGGTGCAGCAGATGGGCGGCGTTGCCCACCAGCACTGTGCGCTGGGCCAGCGGGTAGTCAGCCACCGTCAGCACCAGCGGATAGACGTGGCGCTGGCCGGTTTGCAGGAAGCGACCGAGGCGCCAGCCGAAGGCCTGCTGCAGGCGGGCCAGAAAGGTGGCGTCATCGAGCGCCATCAAGGCCGGCACCTCATCCCGCGCCACGCTCCAGACCAGGGAGGAGAGCCCCCCCTGCATCGGCAGCAACGCCAGCGGCCCCCCTTGGGTGAAACGCTCGAATGCCTGGCCGGCCGGGTCCTCGGCCGTCTTGACGGTGGCGATGATGGCGCTCTGGCCGTAGTCGTGGCGGCTCACCGCCAGCTTGCACTGCTGGCGCACGAAGGAGTTGCCGCCATCGGCCGCCACCAGCAGACGGGTCTGATAACGCTCGCCACTGGCCAAGATCAAGTTCACCCCCTCCGTCAGCGGCTCCACGTGTTCCAGCTGGGCCGGACACAGCATGCGGATCTGCGGGCAGGCAGCAATCGCCTGTTGCAACTCGATGCCCGCCGCCGACAGCTCGATCACCTGGCCGAGAGCAGACAGGCCATACTCGGCGGCCGTCAATCCGGCCTGGCCGAAGTGGCCCCGATCCGACACATGAATGCGGGTGATGGGGCTGCAATGGGGGGCAAAACGGGGCCAGAGCCCGTGCCGGGCCAGCGCCTCGCAGGTGCCGGCGGAGAGCGCGATGGCGCGGGCATCGAAGCCGGGGTGTGCATTGAGCTCGGGGGCGCTCGCCTCCAGCAGCAGGATCTGCAGGGGCTTGGGCCCTGGCAGGGCCGCGAGGGAGAGCGCCAGCACGGCGCCGCTCATTCCACCACCGACGATGGCCACATCGACGTGGTTCAGATCAGATTGAGACATGAGATCAGGGGAAAAGCTGAAAACGTGGGGTCATGCTAACACAAAGCGTGGGGTCGGGATGCGAAGCCACGGGCAAAAAAGCGCAGTCCCTGTCGTTACTTGCCTCATCACGGCCGGCCGGCGCGGGTAACATCCAGATGTAAAAAGAGCGCCACCAGGCGCTCTTTTTCGAACTTGCTCGACTCAGTGCAGGGTCGGCGGGGTGCTCGGGGCATCCAGCCGCTTGCCAAACTCCTCGAACGCCATCATGACCCCGAGGCGCACGTGCTCGTAGAGCACCAGGAAGGAGGCTTCGTTCTCTTCATCTTCCTGATCGAACTCGGCGGAGACCTGGGTGATGCTGGCGATGTCCTGGATCATCTCCTGCAGCTCTTCGGAGGCCTTGGAGAGCTCCTGTTGCACCA
Organism: Aeromonas sp. 600276; assembly: GCF_049175815.1. NCBI lineage: Bacteria > Pseudomonadati > Pseudomonadota > Gammaproteobacteria > Aeromonadales > Aeromonadaceae > Aeromonas > Aeromonas sp. 600276. The sequence goes on from NZ_JAAKVU010000006.1 coordinate 119,761, forward strand.
CGCCGAAACCGGCCAGAAAGGCCTGGGACCAGTCCACCAGCGAATCGATGCGCTCATCGAGGGGCGCTTCGTCGCTTGGCAGCAGCAGCTCGACCCCTTTCTGAGCCATCAGGCTCTCGATGACCTCATGATAGAGATCGGTCATCACCTGGCGCACCGGGGCCGGCAGACCGAAACCGTCGTTGACCAGATCGTTGAAATGGGGCAGCCAGCTCTTGTCGTCCAGGGCCACACCACCGCACACCAGACCGCAGATCACGCCATGGGCCTCTACAGCCGTTGCCATCAGCTCGTGCTGTTCCATCAGGTCGGCCACGGCCGCGTATTTCAGGGGGTTCGTTTTGCTCATCGAAGATCCGCTCAAAGTTCAGGCAAATATGCAGAATTAATGGTCAGGATCCTAGCATTCTCCCCCTTCCAGAGCCAGCAAGGCCTTGAAACTTCTGCATCTGCGCTATATAGTCCCGCCCAGTTGTCCACGTGGATAAAGGCGGAATGACACTCCGCCGTATTGAGGAAGGCATGAGCACAGAGGCCGTAGAAATCGTCATTTTGGGACGTCCCTACAAGGTATCCTGTCCCCTGGGACAGCAGGATGCCCTGCGCCAGGCCGCCGACCAGCTGACTGATAAACTCATCGAGCTGCGTCAACGCTCCAAGGTCTCCAGCAATGAACAGCTGGCGGTGATGGCAGCACTCAATTTCTGCCATGAGCTCTGTCTTGAAAAAGACAAGAATCACCAATACTCTGAGACCATGGACAAGCGGATCAAGATGCTGCAACGCACCATCGAAGCGGCTTTGATCGAGCACGGACAATATGGCGAATCCAGCGACGAAGGCGTACAACCCTAACTCGCAACGTTTTTGAAATTCCCTGGGGTGTTTGTCAGCCGGTTCAAGTCCCCGAGCCGATATTCATACCAAACAGGGGATCTGCCTTCTGGCTATTGCGCATGCTCGGCACGACCGAGAAGCCTGCGGTCAGATCCGATCCCCGCCTTGAACCGACGGTTCAAGGGCCCAAACCGGCAACGGCATCTCCGGGGTACCAACAGCAAAAAGCCCGTCACCAGTGTGACGGGCTTTTTCTTTTCCTGCGCGGCAGTCCCCTCCCCCGCTTCCGTCACCCGGCATATCAGCCCCCAGCGGCGGCCCATAAAAAACCCGCCAACTCGGGCGGGTCTTTTCACATCATTAGGCTCACACGGCCATCTGCTCGTGGGGCGAACCGTGGTGGCGCAACCAGAGGAAGCTCAGCGCCACGATCAGCACCATCAGTGTCATGATGGCGCCCAGGGTCACCTGCCCCTCCATCGGGAAGCAGGCCGCCAGCAGGGTCACGATGCCGGCCCCCAGGTTCTGCATGCCGCCGAGGATGGCACCGGCGGTGCCCGCCTGGCCCGGGAAGGGCTCAATGGCGCAGGAGGTGGCGGTCGGATAGAGGATGCCGCTGCCGATGAAGTAGACGGCAGCCCCACCCACCAGGGAAGCGGCACTCACTATCCCGAACAGACCGGGCAGCAGGATGATGAGTGACCCCAGCGCCAGGAAGGCGATGCCAAGGCGCATCAGCTTGCCCTGGCTCAGGCGAAAACTCAGCTTGGCGGAGAGCCAGGCACCGAACAGATAGCCGGGCAGCGGCAGTACGAACAGCACGCTGACGGTGCGGGCACTCAGCTTGAGCACGTCGCCCAGCAGCACGCCGGCGGCCGCTTCAAACACCGCCAGACCGGCGAAGGTCGCCATCAGGCAGAGCAGGTTGCCCTGAAAACGCGGGTTGCCGAGCACATGGCGATAGGCGGCACCGACTCGCAGCGGCTGCTGACGGGCCTCCTCCGGCAAGGTTTCGACGAACCAGGCCAGTATGGCCAGGGTCGCCACGGCGCCAAAGCCGAACAGGAACCAGTAGCCCGCACGCCAGTTGAACAACTCGGTCAGCCAGCCACCCAGCACAGGCGCCAGCAGCGGGGAGAAGATCACCCCCATGCTGACCAGGCTGTTGGCGCGGTTGAGCTCGGCGCCAGTGTAGCGGTCGCGCATCAGGGTGCGGCTCATGGCGCCGCCGGCCCCGGTCCCCAGCCCCTGGATGAAGCTGCCCGCCAGCAGCGCCATGAAACTCGGGATCAGCTGGATGGTCAGGGTACCCACCAGGAACACCATCATGCCGATGATGATGATGGGGCGACGGCCGATGCGATCCGACAAGGGGCCGTAGACAAACTGGGAGAGGCCGTACGGGATCAGGTAGCAAGCCATCACCGCCTGCAGCTGGCCGGAGGCCACGTTGAAGTCCCCCGCCATCATGGGAATGGAGGGCACGTAGAGGGTCTGGGTCATCTGGCCCACAGCGACCATCAGAATGGTCAGAAAAAACAGCGGATAAAAACTGTGCCGATACATATCTCAGTCCCGAAAAATCATCGAAAAGCTGCCCGCCTCTGGCAGAAAACCGCAGAGGGGATCCAACAAACAGGGTCAATCAAAGGTGAAAACTCAAGGCGGAGAACCCGCACCGGCCGGGAGCAGGACACTCCCATGGCTTGCCGTCATCTTAGTGATTCAGATCACGAAAAACGAACGAATCTTTATAATCAGCTTTCCTTAGTTTTTCTAATGCGACGGGGTTTTAGGCCCCGTCAACGATAAAAATCAACGCGTTACCATCTGCTGGGCCTGCTTGACCAGATCTTCCGGCTTCTCGTTGCGCGGCGGTATGGTGATCCCCTTCTGGCAGGCCGGCTTGTCAGCCATCCGGTCCATCCAGGCTTGCAGATGGGGTAGCCCCTCGATGGAGATACCGCTCCAGTCATAGATACGCACCCAGGGCCAGGTGGCAATGTCGGCGATGCTGTACTCGTCGGCCAGATATTCGTGCTGGGCCAGGTGGCTGTCGAGCACCTCGAACAGGCGGCGTCCCTCCTTCTGATAGCGTTCGATGGCGGCCGGGATCTTCTCCGGGAAGTAGCGATAGAAGACGTTGGCCTGCCCCATCATGGGCCCGACCCCACCCATCTGGAACATCAGCCACTGAATGGCCTGGGAGCGGCGCTTGGGATCCTCCGGCAGCAGCTTACCTGCCTTCTCGGCCAGATAGAGAAGAATGGCACCCGACTCGAACACCGCGAAGTCCCCGTTGTCTCGATCGACGATGGCCGGAATGCGGCCGTTGGGGTTGATGGCCAGAAACTCGGGTTTCTTCTGATCCAGCGCCGACAGGTCGAGCGCAATGACACGGTAGGGCAAGCCCAGCTCTTCAAGGGCAATCGCCACCTTGAAGCCGTTGGGGGTGGCGGCGGTATAAAAATCGATCATCATGGACTCCTTGTGATTCACACATTGGCACAGGACGGACAGGGCCTCGCCCATGTCGGCCAGAGAAACGCAGCGGGATGGACAACATGGACATCCCCCGGCCTGAACATGACGAAGCGGCACAATACCGGTCAGTTATGACAAATATTGTGCCGCTTGAACAGCCCGGCGCAGGGAAGGAAGGGCCTAGTTGCACAGCCCCATGGGTTGACGCTGGCGCAGCAGAATGAGGCGGGAAAGCAGCGGGAAGTAGGACTCCAGCTTGTTCAGCAGCACCCGGCTGCAGGCGGGATCGGCAAGTTCAGACTCTTCCAGCACGATGCCGTTGGAGACGAAATAGAAGCGCGGGTCCCGCACATCCGGCCCCTGAATGGTGAGAGTACCGTCTCCCTTGCGCATCAGCAGCGGCAACACCGGCAACCCGAAGGTGTCGCTGTTGCGCTGCCAGGCAAACTCGGGCCAGGCCGCATCCCCATCCAGCAGCAGGATGGCCGCCTCTTCCTTGCCAGGTTGCCAGTGGGATGGCTGGGTAATGGTTAGCTCGTTGAAGTAGTCGCCGTATCCGGTCGAGTTCCGCAAGGCGGCCAGCAAACCCTGGGTGGAGGTTGCCGACGGTTTTTGACTCACTAATGACAAATTCATGATCCACGTCCCTATGCTCAAGGCAGCCTGTTATTCGGCTGCTGCTCATAAGACTAGACCAAAAAGAGCCTATATTGGAGCCGTCAGATCTGGCAGTCGCCAAGGCCGGAGCGATAACGTATAACAGTTGCCATTGTCGAAAAGACTGGTATGATACCGCGTCCTTTTATTCCCCCGTTCTTTAACATCCAGTGGTGAACCTATGCATCCGATGCTGAATATCGCCGTGCGCGCTGCGCGCAACGCCGGTCAAGTAGTAGTAAAAGCCTTTTCTCAACCCGAGAACATCGAGGTTATCCAGAAGGGCAGCAATGACTTCGTGACCAACGTTGACCGTGAAGCCGAAGCGGCCATCATTCACACCATCAAAAAATCTTACCCGGAACACAGCATCGTGGCTGAAGAGTCTGGTGAGATTGCCGGTACCAATCCGGACTACCAATGGATCATTGACCCACTGGATGGCACGACCAACCTGGTCAAAGGCATTCCGCACTTTGCCGTCTCTATCGCCCTGCGCGTCAAGGGCAAGACCGAACAGGCCGTGATCTACGATCCGATCCGTGACGAGCTGTTCACTGCCACCCGTGGCAGCGGCGCCCAGCTGAATGGCTACCGCATCCGTGTCGGCAAGGCCAAAGAGCTGGCCGGCACCATCCTGGCCACCGGTTTCCCGTTCAAGCAGAAGCACCACATCGAGCCGTACCTGAAGATGTTCCAGAGCATGTTCATCGAGTGTGCTGACATCCGTCGTGCCGGCTCCGCCGCGCTGGATCTGGCCTATGTGGCTGCCGGTCGCGTCGATGGTTTCTGGGAAATCGGCCTCAAGCCCTGGGACACCGCTGCCGGTGAGCTGCTGGCCAAAGAGGCTGGCGCCATCGTCACCGACTTCGTCGGTGGTCACAACTACGAGAACTCCGGCAACATCGTGGTGGCCAACCCGCGTGTCCTGAAAGAGATGCTGAGCAAGATCCGCGAAGAGCTGCCGGAATCCCTGGCCAAGTAAGCCAGCACTACCCGCACTCATCAAAACCCGGCTCAGGCCGGGTTTTTTTATGACCTTTTCATGACCATCAGCCCATCGACGCTGACAAGCAAATCTCTGCCAATGCGCATTGCCATCGCTCCTCTGCCCCTCATGGCCAGCGCTGTCCCGACTGGCGAGCTCGTGAACGTCACTGTCGCCTTGTGCGGCGTCAATCCCCGATCCCAGCAGCAGGCCAAGAGTCGTGAACCATCCCAGTGCTCATGCCTTGAAATGACGGACCAACAAAAACAGTCAACCCGGCCGAAGCCGGGTTGACTGTTTGCCTGCAGCAACAGGCCATGACACGGCACCCTGTCTGGTGCCGATACAGCTATTACGCCAAGCGGAAGCGGCCTATGGTCTGACGCAGACCGGCAGCCAGCTGGCTCAGCTCCAGGCAGGCACGGGCGGTATGATCGGCCCCAACAGCGACCTCGTTGGAGGATTCGTTGATCCGCTCCACGTTGCGACCCAGCTCATCGGAGACCGCATCCTGCTCGCCGCAGGCACTGGCGATCTGAATGGCCATGTCGGCAATCTGGGCGACCGCCTCCTCGATTTGCTGGATGCCGTCGCTGGTCTGCTCGCTCTGCTCCACGCACTGGCGGATCATCTCGCAGCTCTGGCCGGTCACCTCTTTGGCCTGGTTGGCACGGGCCTGCAGGGTTTCGATGATGGCGACGATCTCGCCGGTGGACGCCTGGGTGCGACCCGCTAGGGTACGCACCTCATCGGCCACCACCGCAAAGCCACGGCCCTGCTCGCCGGCGCGAGCCGCCTCGATGGCGGCGTTGAGCGCCAGCAGGTTGGTCTGATCGGCGATGCCGCGGATCACATCCACCACCACGTTGATCTGGGCGGATTCGCGCTCCAGCTCGGTGACCAGGGTGCCGGCCTGCTCGATCTCCTCGGCAACCCGGGTGATGGCCATCAGTGAGCTCTGCACATCCTGATTGCCGCGGCGTGCCAGGGCATTGGCGGAGCTGGCCGATTCAGACGCCGTCTCGGTGTTGCCTGCCACATCGGCCACGGTGGCCTTCATCTGGGCCATGGCGGTGGCAACCAGCGATATCTCCTGCTGCTGGCTCTGGATCCCCTGTGCCGACTGCTCGGAGACGGCGCTCACCTCTTCGATGGCGGCGCCCAGCTGGGTCACGGCCGCCACAACCTCTTCAATCAGACCACGCAGGTTGTCCTGCATCTTGAGGGAGGCCTTGGCCAGCATGCCCAGCTCGTCGCGACCGATGTGCTGGCGATCCAGCTGATGGGTCAGATCACCGGCAGCGATAGCGTTGGCCTGGGCCACCACGGCCTGCAGCGGCAGGCAGATCTGGCGGGTCAGGAACCAGGTCATGGCCACCATGAACATCAGCAGGCTGCCGATGCTCACCATGGCAAAACTGGTCACCATGTTGACACTGTCAAGCAGGCTGCCGCGGTTCTCTTTGACGAAGCCGAGGTTCACTTCCACCAGGCCGTTGACCGCCTGCTCCAGCTCGCCATAAATGGGGTTGGACTGGAACAGCTGCACCTTGGCCTGCTCCAGCTGGCCCTGTGCCAGCAGTTGATCCACCAGATTGACCGAGTTCAGGTAGCGTTGCCACGCCTGCTTGGCGCCGTTGAACACCTGACGCTCATGGGCGGCACCGACCGTGGCCTCATAGCCCCGGAAGGCCTGCTCGACTTTCTGGACGTTGGCCTGGATGCGGCCGCGACGCGCCTGCAGATCGGTGGCGTCATCCACCATCAGCAGGGCAAACTGGGCGCGGCGCACGTAGGATACGTCGTAGAGCAGGTTCTCGACCGAGAGCACACTCGGCAGGGTGGAATCGGTAAAATTCAACACGCGATCGCGCACGCCGCGCAGTTCGCTGGAGAGAAAAATACCGAATATCACGTTGACGGCGGCAATGACCGCAAAGACCACGGCAATCTTTTTGCCGATAGACAGATTTTTGTAAAACATGGTGGCTGGTGATCCTCGACTGCTGACAAGCAGGTGCACAGTGGCGATCACATCCGTATGAACTGGTAACCCGGGCTTTCCTGACGGGAGATGGGACGTTGCGAAAGACCAAGGGAAGGGTGGGTTTCGCGAGGGCGGCACTTTACCACAAACCTGCCTACTCCTTCACCAGCTTTCGCCACAACAAAGCAAGCTGTTTTTCCATACAACCGGATCTTCGTCACAAACTATTCAAGACGACCACATCATTTCAAATAGTTAGCCGATGAATGCAATCGATGCCCCGGCATGGACAAGTGAGGCCCGGCTCGCTGTAATGCAAGAGTCCCCGGATGGCGCAGCGCCATTCCTGCCGTCAAGCAAGAGAGGTGATCTTCATGGATAACGCGTCAGCCCTGCCCCTTTCCTCTTGGTCAGCCCAGCTGCGCGCGCAGCTGCGGGCACGCCCGGTGATCGCCATCGGCCTGTTCGTTGCTCTGGCGACCGTCGTGCTGTTGCTGCTGCAAAGCCTGGTGATGCTGGCCGCCGGCGACATCAGCCCCGGCGTTCGCTATGGCCTGATCGGTGGCCTGGCCGGCTTTGCCGCCACCGCGCTTGGCGCCCTGCCCGCCCTTTTTCTGCGCTCGGTTCCGCAACGGGTAGAAGACAGCATGCTGGGCTTTGCCGCCGGCATGATGCTGGCAGCCAGCGCCTTCTCCCTGCTGTTGCCGGGGCTCGAGGCGGCAGAGGGGATCACTGGCAACGGCTTTCTCGCCGCCGCCGTGGTGGTGACAGGCATGACCCTCGGGGTACTCCTGATGCTGGGGCTCGATCAATTCACCCCCCATGAACACGACAAGACCGGCCCCTGCGGCCCCGGTCACGAGAGCTGCTCCCGGGTCTGGCTGTTCGTCTTTGCCATCGCCCTGCACAACCTGCCGGAGGGAATGGCCATCGGGGTGAGCTTCTCGCAGGGTGACATGTCGGTGGGCCTGCCGCTCACCACCGCCATCGCGTTGCAGGACATTCCGGAAGGGCTGGCGGTGGCGCTCGCCATGTGCTCCGCCGGTTTTCGCCCCGGCATGGCCGTGCTGGTTGCCATCGGCAGCGGCCTGCTCGAACCGCTCGGCGCCCTGCTCGGCGTCGGTCTCTCCAGCGGGATGGCCATCGCCTATCCCATCGGACTCGGGCTGGCCGCCGGTGCCATGCTGTTCGTGGTCTCCCACGAGGTGATCCCGGAAACGCACCGCAACGGCCACCAGACTCACGCCACCCTGGGCCTGATGGCCGGGTTTGCGCTGATGATGACCCTGGATACGGCACTTGGTTGATAAGGTTCTGATATATAGCGTAATGTTTCAGCACTAGCGCCGCGACATCCGCAGGCAACGTCGCATTTTCCCACACATCGAGGGCCAGCATGACATGATATTCCGGGTGATGGTGCTGGGTTGTCTGCTGGCAGTCACTCACCGGGCCGTCAGCGCCACCGAGATTTATCGCACGGCGGCGCAGCCCGAGTCCGCCCCCAAATACACCCAGATGGCAGATGGCCGCATCGGGGGGCTCTGCGTCGAACTGTTTCGATTGATGGAGCAACAGGAGCCTGCCCTGCGCATCGAGGGGGATCAGCACTTTATCCCCCTCAAGCGGCTGGAAAAACGGGTGCGCTTTGGCCAGCTCGACTTCCTCTGCGGCGTGGGCGACAACCCGGTCCGCCGCAACCACTTCCTCTATCTGCAGCCCCCCATCTTCACCGTACGCTACCACCTGGCGGTGCGCAGCGACGACCCGGTCGAGATCCGTCACTGGGACGACGTCAGGGCTCTGGGTAATGCGGGGATCATCCTCGTCAATCACGGCAGTGGCGCCATCGAACGGCTGCAGGCCATACAGGGGCTCATCATCGACAGCGGCGGGAGCAGCAGCGCCGCCAACTACGACAAGCTGCTGATGAAGCGCGGACGCTTCGTCTACTACCGCTCACCCGGTATCGAAGCCGATCTGCAGCGCCATCACCTGAGCGATCAGATCCGCATCCTCCCCGTCGCCATGGAGACTATCCCCTTCTACATCCTGTTTTACCAGCGCACCGCCCCTGCCCGCCTGGCCCTGTTTACCAGCACCCTGCAACGGTTGGCGGACCGCGGCGAGCTGGCCAGATTGGCCGAGCGCTACCCTTGAGTGGACATTCCCACCCGCCAGCATCGGAATGCTCGGCGCCATCGCCAACTTTTGTTATGATCCACAACAACTTATTCGGCCAACTGGCCATCAAGACGAGGTGAGTGATGAAAGTAGGTATTATCGGCGCCATGGAACAGGAAGTGGCCCTGCTGCGCAGCCAGATGAGCAACCCGACCACCCTGCAACTGGGCGGTTGCGAGTTCTATCAGGGTACCCTGGCAGGCAAGGAGGTGATCCTGACCCGCTCCGGCATCGGTAAAGTCGCCGCCAGCGTCGCCACCAGCCTGCTGCTGGAAAAATTCGCCCCCGACTGCGTCATCAACACCGGCTCTGCGGGCGGCTTTGCCCAGGACCTACACATAGGTGACGTGGTGATCGCCAGCGAGATGCGCTTCCACGATGTCGATGTGACCTCCTTTGGCTACGAGATGGGCCAGATGGCGCAGCAGCCTGCCGCCTTCCCCTGCGACGAGCAGCTCATCGCCGTCGCCCAGGCCTGCATTGCCGAACAAGGCAAGCATCAAACCAAGGTCGGCCTCATCTGCACCGGCGATCAGTTCATGTGCAAGCCGGACGCCATCGCCAAAGCCCGTGCCGACTTCCCGCAGATGCTGGCGGTCGAGATGGAAGGGGCAGCCATCGGTCAGGTATGTCACATGTTCAAGGTGCCCTATCTGGTGGTGCGTGCCATGTCCGACATCGCCGGCAAGGAACAGGTTGAATCCTTCGATGCCTTCATCGAGGTGGCCGGCAAGCACTCCGCCGAGGTGATCATCAAGATGCTCGGCAAGCTGTGATCACACTCACCACTCTGGAACAGATGGCCGCCACTCCGGCGGCCATTTTGCTCGGGGCCGCCCTGCTGGAGGCCATCGTGCCCTGGCCGGCCCACTATCGGCTCTCCGCCGTCGTGCCCCTGCTGACCCGGCTGGGTCACAAGGTGTGTCGCCCCGATGGCGCCCCCGGTCAGCAATTGCAGGCCGGTCTGCTGGCCATGCTGATTGTCTGGCTGCCGTGCGCCGCCGGACTCTGGGCGGTGCGCAATCTCTCGCTCTCGGAGCCGCTGTTCGATCTGCTGTTTCTGCTGCTGATGCTGGAATCGCGCCCGCTGCGGGAGCTGGCCCGCGCCACTCGCGCACTGACAGACCAGGATACCTTGGTGGTGGCCCGGCTGCAGGCGGCCCCCTGGCTCAGACGCGATACCGGTAAACTCTCCCTGATGGGGCTTGCCAAGGCGGTCAGTGAAAGCTGCGCCCTGCGCCTGATAGGACAGTGGGCAGGCCCTCTGCTGGGGTTCGCCCTAGCGGGTGTGCAGGGGGCCCTGTTGTGGCGTCTCGCCCAGCTGATGAACCAGGGCTGGAGTCCGAAACTGCCAGCCTTTGCCCACTTTGGCCGGGCCGCCACCGTGCTCTATCAGGCCCTGTGTACCCCTGCCATCTTGTTGCTGGCACTGCCCTTGTGCCTGACCCAGCTGCGCCAGCTGGCAAGCCGGTTGCGCACGGCGATACGCTGGCCCTACCCCGCGATGGGAATACTGCTGGCGCTGCTGTCCGGCTCGCTCGGCTGCAAGCTCGGTGGTCCCCGCTACTATCAGGGCAGCTTGTTCCGTTTTCCCGTGTTTGACGCCACCGCCGAGCCGGATGCCAGCACGGCCCTGCGCCTGCTCAACCGTCTGCAGCAAGCCGGTTGGGGCTGGCTGGCGCTGGCATTGCTGCTCACTGTGCTGGAGCACCTGCATGGCTAGATGGCTCACCCTGCTCTGCCTGTTGTGCATGTCGCCAGCCCTGCTGGCCGGGACGCCGACACGCATCGTCAGCCTCACCCCCCACCTGACCGAACTGCTGTTTGCCATCGGCGCAGGGGATCGCATCGTGGCCACCGACGATGCCTCCGATTATCCGCTCGAGGTCAAGCTCCTGCCCCAGGTGGCTAACTATCGCAGCATCAATCTGGAAGCCCTGCTGGCCCAGAAACCCGACCTGATCGTCGCCTGGCGCTCCGCCCAATCCCGCATGCTGGCCCCCATCGAGCAGTTGGGGATCCCGGTGTTCTATTCAGAACCGACCGACTTTGCCTCCCTCGCCACCGAGATGCGGGCCTTGGGAAAAACATTGGGGGTGGAAAAAACCGCCAATGCCGAGGCCGACGCCTATCTCGCCCGCCTGACCGCCCTTGGCCAGCGCTACGGCAAACCCAAGCATATCAAGGTGTTCTACCAGCTCTGGTATCCACCGCTGACCAGCGTCAGCGGCAATGCCTGGCCCGCCCAGGCCATCGAGTTGTGTGGCGGGGATAACCTGATGGCGGATGCCCGCACTCCTTATCCCCAGGTCAGCCTGGAGCAGGTGATCAAGGCCAATCCGGCGTTGATCCTGGCAGGGAGTCAAGACGCTGACGCCCTGCGCCACTGGCAACAGTGGCCCATGGTGGATGCCGTTCGCCACCAGCGTCTGCAACTCATCAACTCGGATGAGCTGCACCGTTTCACCCCGAGAGCACTCAATGCGGTAGAGCAGATATGCCGGGCCATCGCAGACGTACAGTAACCGCGCCTGTAAAGCCCGCAGCTCATCACTCGTACAATAAAAAAACACCGGCGTAGGCCGGTGTTTTTTATTTGGCAGAGACGTGATGAGAGGTAGCCGTCACTTCTGCTTGAAGATATCCAGTCCCACGAAGTAGACGGAATCGTGTCGCTGGAAGGCATCGGCATAAATCGGCTTTGCATCGTCGAAGAACCGCTCGAGTATCGTCTCGGCCTCTTTCACCTTGGCTTCGAACTTGTCAGGCGCTGCGTCAATCAGGGTCATCATCAAGCCAATGATGTTGGCGTAGAAATAGTTCATCGAGCCGATCAAGACACGGTAGAGATGGCAATCACGGCTCATCAGCAAATAGAGCAGATAGTCGTGGTGACGCTGCATCATGGCCAGTATGTCATTGTGTTCGTATTTGACCGTCCGCCAGTCGGTACGCAACTTCTCCAGCAGATCGTCAAACAGCGTCACATTGAGCGCGGCATTGAAGTCAACGCTGCCCATATCGAACGGCTGGAAGCTGCGCGCCATCAGCTCATCAAGCAAGGCGATCTTGTCCAGCTCCGGGCTGCTGATGTGCAAGGCGTCGACCCCTTGAGGGATGGCGCCTTCAATGTAGGCCCCATCACTGCAATTCAGACAGCGCATATCCGGATGGCTTGTCAGCACGCGCGTCATGTTATGGATTGCCAGGCCAAACAGATGATTGATCCGCACTTCCCCGCCCAAATTGCCCGGTGCCGGGAAAGTACCTTTCAGATTCTCGTTGTACTTGGCTTCTCTCTTCTCGTTGTAATAGAGACTCAGAGTGGAGTGATGCTTGTCTGCGTACTTGTAGCCATTGTCTATTCCGAACAGGTATACCTGTTTGAACCCGAGCAACGCCGCATAATTGAGGCCGGTGTTGCCAACGAAGGGGTTGGAGAATTCAATGGACTCATACTCGAAAGCCTGACCAAACCGGCTGACCAGCATGGCAAACATGGGCTCGTTGGGCTTGAAGGTCAGACCCGTCTTGCGGAAGAAGGTCTTGCACTCGGGGTGGATCACGTCAACGCTGAGGAAGACCGCATCCTTGAGGAAATCATCCGCATTGAGGATGCGCAGGAAATCCGCCGAGCTCTTGGTGCGCTCCACCGCCACGTAGATGTCCGGTTTGATACCCGCCTTGTGCAGCGCACTGACGGCCGTGCCGCAGGCAATGATGATGGCTTGCCGTTGATGCTGCCGGATGAATTCGATGCTCTGATCCAGCGACGGTCCGTTACCGACCACGAATACCGGCACCTGCTCGACCAGCGAGGTATCCCGCTCTCGCTTCAGGAAAGGCGTGCCATCCTGCAGATGGGTGTGACTGTGGGCCAGCGCATAAATATTGTCATCGAAAAAGCCCCAACCCGTCTTGAGCAGATACAACTCGCCCTCTGCCTTGTCGATCAGAGCATGCAGTTTGGGTGAGTGGTAATGACAAAACGAGAAATAGCTCGCCGACCAGAATGCCCCTTTGCGATGCAGCGCCTCCATCATGTCGGCGACCAGCACCTGTTCATCGACACCGATGAACAGGTGCAGACTCAGCGACTCCTGATCCATGTATTCGAGCAACTTGTGCCAATCGAAGCAATAGAGCGAGGCGTAGAACATATCGAGGTCGGGCTCGAAGGCAAACAGATTCCGAACCCGGCACCGCTCATACAGGTAGCCCAGCTGATAACCCAGTCCGATCCCGTACATGAAGGACAAGGGAATGTCGGCATCCAGCGCCTTGCGAAGCGGCAGACCTTCCAGCGACACATTTTCCTTGAGCTCGGAGATGGCATTGTTGTAGGCGATATGGATCTGGCCTTCCAGATACCACTGAGGCACGAAGTCGATACATTGCAATACGCTATGTTCGATCACCTCGGCAATCTGGGCCTGTGCTTCGGCAAAGGGATCATCGCCATAGAGGGAGACGTCATCGTCCAGCCAAAGAACATTTGGAACGCCGTTCTCGTTGCAGAAAAATCGGAAGGGTCTGACTGGCTGATACTCTTTGAAAAATGCATGTATTCCGGGCATATATTTTTCAAAGGCAGCCATATTGAGTTCATGGCGAACGGGCAGCACCTCCAGCATGGCGGCTTCCTGCTCTTTCTGCCTGGCTAGACGGGAGAGCTCATGCTCGGCATCTTTGATGTTCTTGTTAAAATCCATTCGGTACTCAACCCGCATTCATCTTGTAAAGGCCCGCCACACGACCGGCCTTGGAAAATTGGCGCAATTCATCCTCTGCCAGGTGTCTCGCATTCGTTATCAGCGCATGGATCATGTGAAACTGAGACAGGGCTTGCTGCTGCTCTGCATTAAGGTGACTGTCAGCGGGGATATGCTCGAAAACCTCGTTCAGGGCAGCGAGATAGTGCTCCATTTGCACTTCCGCTGCCGCCAGCTCATTTTGCTCCAACAGCAACCGCAAGCGGCTGCCGTGGTTCATCAAGCCGGACAGCTTGGCATCATTCATTCCGCACGACCTGCTTTTTGCTGGGCAATGGCCTTGTCGCGCTCTTCGACCGGAATCGCATCCCAGCCACTCTTGACTGTCAGCATCAGGTTCATCACCTCGTCGATGGCGGCCATGTCCATATCACGACTGGCATCCATCATGCGCACCTTCATGTAGTCGTAGAGCGCAAACAGATCTTCCGGCACCTTGCCATAGGAGAGGTCCAGCGAGTCCTGCAAGCCGTTGATAATGGCCATGGTTTTGGAGATGGACTGGGACTTGGCTTCGAAATCACGACGTTCGATGGCACCACGGGCTTGGGCAAGACGCTCGAGGCAACCTTGCATCAACAGCTGGATCACCCGGTAGGGATCCGCCACCGCCAGCTCGGACTGCAGATTCTGGGTGGTGTAAGCCTTGATATTTTTCCGATACATAAGAGGCACGGCTCCTGACTACGTATTAATTCGTTTTGGTATTGAGCAGATTCAGATAAGAGGCCGACTTGTTCATCTTGGCCAGCATGCTGTCCAGGCTGCCATAACGGGCCCGCAAGGTCTCCTGATACTTGGTCAGCTGGGCGGTAACATCCGACTCCTTGCGGCTTACTTCGCGCAGATCGGAATTGAGCGAATCTTCCCGCTTGGCCAGCAGGCCGCCGGTCTTGGAGTAGGTTTCCAGCTGGCTGGCCAGCTTGCCTGCGACCCCATCCTTGCCGCCAAACACCGCAACCACCTGATCAAAGTTCTTGTCGATGGCCTCGCTGAACTTGGTATCGTCGATGGACAATACCCCCTTGTTGTCCATCTTGATACCCATCTGGAAAATCGTTGAATAGGTAGACGATTTTTTGGAGGGTTCGGTGATGAGGCCGTTCATCATGTTGACCACGGCACGCGTCGTCGCATCACCGGCCAATGCACCGCCATCATTCTGGCTCTTCCCTGCCACGATCGAGTTGCGCTTGCCAAGATCATTGCTCTTCTTCACCAGCGCGTTGTAACCGTCGACAAAGCTCTTGACCATGTCCTTGATGCCGGCCTTGTCGGTGGTCACATCGACCTTGTTCGAGCTGTAGGTCTTGACCGGATTGCCGTTGGTATCGGTGGTGGTCGTGCTATCCGACTCTCTGAGCACGGTCAGTTTGAGCCCGACTATGGTGCCATCGAAGGTATTGGTCGCACTGGTCAGGGTGTTGCCATCTACCTTGATCTTGGCATCCTGAGCGCTCTGGCTCTTGGTCAACTTGGACACCAGGTTGTCGGTCAACTCAGTGGTGCTGCCGGTGATCTGCAGATCCTTGCCGTCGCCGCTGACCCCTGAGTCGATCATCAGCTTGGATTTGCCGTCTGAGGTATTCATGATGTTGACGCTCAGACCGAAGTTGTCGGCGTCATTGTTGATCCGTTTGCGAATGGACTGCAGCGAGTCACCCGCCTTGACATCCACATCGAAGGTCTTGTCGCCAGCCTTGAACGTCAGTTTCCCGTCCTGAGTGATGAGGGGGGTCGTCGACGAGTCGAAGGTGCCGTCAAATTTACTGGACTTCGCCAATTGTTCGACGCTGATGTCATATTGACCGTTGGAGGCCCCCGCCTTGCTCTCCACCTTGAGCACGGGTTTGTCCTTGTCCTGGGTAATGTTGATGGAGCGCTTGTTGAACGCATCATCCTTCGCCATGGCCTGCAGAGTGGTCACGAACGAGGCGATGGCAGACTTCAGCTGCCCCACACCGGAGAGAGTGATTTGAGTGTTGGTCTTCTTGGTGGTGATGGGCTGCATCAGTTGTGCCTTTTTGGCATCGACACTGGCAGCAATCACTGACTCCAAATCGAGTCCAGAGCCGGCACCGGCAGACGTAATGGTGGGCATACTCTCTCTCCTCTTAATTTTTTCGTATCAGATCTCGTTATCGAGCAGCAACCCGACCCGCGAACCGCCGCCAGATACATCGCCCTCACGCAGATCCTTGATCCGCTTGCTGATGGCCAGCAGCTCCTCGCTCGGGATCTGCCGGATCATTGACTTGGTCTCGGCGTCCACCACCTTGATAACCACCTGATCCAGATCCTTCTCAACACTGAAATTGACAGTCCAGCCTTGCAACTTGCTGAACTCTTGCAAGTTTTGCACCTCATTTTCAATATCGGCATTGGATACGTCCTGTTTGGCGGTTTTATCACCAGCCAGAGCATCCTGCTGTTTTTTCACATCCTGTTGTGCCGTCACCCGCTGCTCTTCCGTCGTGCCAGATAGCACTTGAGCGGCCGATTGGCCGCTCTTGCTACTTGACTGAAGAGAAGAAGGAGTGACCGATGACGGGATCCCAATTTCATTGGCCATATCGTCGCTCCTTTTCCTATCTCATCACTGCTGTTCTGTTAGCCCAGCAGGGACAGAGCAGATTGCGGTCTTTGGTTGGCTTGCGCCAGGATGCTGGACGCTGCCTGTTGCAGAATGTTCTGCTTGGTCAGGTTGGCCGTCTCGGTCGCAAAGTCTGCGTCACGGATACGAGAACGTGCGGCGCTCAGGTTTTCAGAGACGTTGGACTGGTTGCGGATGGTGGAGTCAAACCGGTTCTGTACCGCACCCAGCTCCGCCCGCTTGCTGTCAACCGCCTTGATCATGAAGTCAAGGTTGGCCATGGCCAGCTGAGCCGAACTTGCTGCCTTGATGCTGCTGACGCTGGTAGAAGTCACCGCTGACGTACCCTTGGTCACTTTGTAAGGCTCGCCAGTGGCGCTGGTCGCAACGGTCGCGCTGCCCTTGGTTGACGCCGCAATCCCGCTGATGGTGAACGCGGAGGTCATCTTGAAGGTGATGGTCTGACCGGCGTCAGCCCCTACCTGGAATGACCCCTTGTAGTTCCCATCCAGCAGTTTTTGGCCACCAAAGGTGGTGTCGTTGGAGATCCGGTTGATCTCGGTGGTCAGCTGGTCAAATTCTTGCTGCAGTGCAGTACGGTCATCGGTGTTGTTGGAGCCGTTGGCGGATTGCTGTGCCAGCGTGCGCATGCGTTGCAGCATGCTGGTCACTTCATCCATGGCCCCTTCAGCCGTTTGCGCGACGGAAATACCGTCGTTGGCGTTGCGGTTACCTTGGTCCAGGCCGTTGATCTGAGAGGTCAAACGGTTGGAGATCTGCAAACCGGCAGCATCGTCCTTGGCGGTGTTGATACGCAGACCGGAAGCCAGTCTGGTATAGGACGTATCCAGGGACTTGTTGGTGTTCATCAGGTTACGCTGGGCGTTCAGTGATGAAGTATTCGTGTTGATGTACATGGCCATAAAATATTCTCCCGAAGAACATGCGACTGCGGGTTGCACCGCCAAAGCGGCGTCCCACCGTTAGAAGAACAGGTTGAACGAGCCTGATTCTTCTGGCGGGTGTCTGTTTGAACGGACAGGTCACCCGCAGTAGTGCAAACGTTGGATTCCGAACACCCCTCGATTGCTTCACTTTATTTAACGGCAGCGCAGCGACAAGCTTTAGGAAAATAATTGCCGAAGGCGGCAAGTTTTATCCGGCAAGCGGCAAAATGACGGCGAGCAGTCTCCTGTTATCGGGAGCAGGGCCTAAAGCCGGCGTGACAGAGATGAACTCTGAGGGTTGGCACAGTTTGTGCTTTGATATGGGGGAGTGGCGTCAATTTGACGGCACAATAAAAAGAGGCCGGAAGATCCGGCCTAAAACGAGCATACGCTCAGGAGAATATGACCAAGCGTGACAGAACTGAACAGCTGTACAACACTTGGCTTTACTAGTAGAGAATAGATTCTCTCCCGATAGAACAGAGTGCGAACCGAACACCCCTTTGTTCCATCTCTTGACCAGGGCGGCCTGAACAACCGCCCTGTTTTCTTTTATCAGCCCTGCAGCAGGGAGAGTGCTGACTGCGGACGCTGGTTTGCCTGAGACAGTATGGTCGAGGCTGCCTGTTGCAGAATGTTCTGCTTGGTCAGGTTGGCGGTCTCGGTCGCGAAGTCTGCGTCGCGGATCCGTGAACGGGCGGCACTGACGTTTTCAGAGACGTTCGCCTGGTTGCGAATGGTCGAATCGAACCGGTTCTGCACCGCACCCAGTTCGGCACGCTTGCTATCCACCACTTTAATCATGTAATCCAGGTTGGCCATGGCCGACTGGGCAGAGCTTGCCGCCGTAATGGTCGACATGCTGGTAGAACTCACCGGCGTACCTGCAGTTTTTGTGATTTTATAAGGCTCGCCCGAAGTAGTGGTCGTCACTGCCGCACTGCCGCTGGTCGCGGACGCCATACCAGAGATGCTGAAGGCAGTGGTCATCCGGAACGTGATGGTCTGACCGGCATCGGCACCGACCTGGAAGGAGCCCACATAACCGCCCTTGAGCAGATTCTGGCCACCGAAGGTGGTGTCTTTGGCTACCCGGTCGATTTCAGTCATCAGCTGAGTGTACTCTTGCTGCAACGCGGTACGGTCATCCGTGTTGTTGGAGCCGTTGGCAGACTGCTGGGCCAGGGTACGCATCCGTTGCAGCATGGAAGTAATTTCATCCATGGCGCCTTCGGCGGTCTGGGCGACGGAGATACCGTCGTTGGCGTTGCGGTTGCCCTGATCCAGACCATTGATCTGGGAGGTCAAACGGTTGGAAATCTGCAGACCGGCGGCATCGTCTTTGGCGCTGTTGATGCGCAGACCGGATGCCAGACGGGTGTAGGATGTATCCAGAGATTTGTTGGTGTTCATCAGGTTACGCTGAGCGTTGAGCGATGAAACGTTCGTATTGATATAAAGACCCATGACTATTCTCCTAAGCTATTAAATTTACTATTTAATTTGCTCGAACTTTATTGTCTTTTCTGTTCGATGCTTCTTATTTAACGGCCTCTTTTTCGATGTCTTTAGCATTATTTTCAACGCTTCATCGCATTAACGCCGCTTACCCTATATATCGGCATGTTCCGGCTGAACTTGAGGAAAAAAGTGCCCTGTTTTGCTCATTGAATTCATCAGGCTTGCGACAACGGGCCGGGCGCAGGTCTATGTCCACCTCCCCTGCAACATGACGCCGCTCAGATGCATCGCGCTGGCTGGTGCCATTGCAGCCGAGAAAAACTGGGTCTGGCTCCCACTTCTTGCAGGCAGCCATTGGTCAGATGCCGCAATCCCCCCTAAAATCGCGGCCCCATCAACAATTGGACGTGAGTTGTTCTCCATGCAGACACTGGTTGAGCAGATTGTTTACATCAGCGACATGTTTGGTACTGCGGTATTCGCGTTTTCGGGCGTACTGGTGGCGGGCCGTCTCAGGATGGACGGTTTTGGTGTCATGGTGTTGGCGGCGGTCACCGCCATCGGCGGCGGCACCATCCGCGACATGATCCTGGGGGCCACCCCGGTCTTCTGGGTACGTGACCCCCTCTACATCTGGGTGGTGATCGCCACGGCACTGATCGGCATGTGGATGGTCAAGCTGCCCCGTCGCATGTCCTGGTACGTGTTGCCGGTCGCCGACGCCTTCGGGCTGGCGCTCTTTACCGTGATCGGGGCACAGAAAGCCCTCAACTTTGGTACATCGGGGCTGATCGCCGTATTGATGGGCACCATGACAGGGGTGGCCGGCGGCATGATCAGGGACGTGCTGGCCCGGGAGGTGCCCATGGTGCTGCAAAAGGAGATCTATGCCACCGCCTGCATCCTGGGGGGGATCCTCTATACCCTGGCGCTGGAGATAGACGTGGATCGGGTGACCGCCATGCTCATCTGCATGACGGCGGTGTTTGGTTTACGGGTGGCCGCCATCTACTGGCATCTGTCACTGCCTACCTTCTCGCTGCAGCGCAATTGACCTCACAACCGGTGTCAAGTCGCACTCCCGGCCCGGTTGCGTTGAACCAAGCAGGCTTTTCTGTTGTCATAGGATGCAGTGTTGTAAGCCGGAATCCCTCATGCAAAAACTTGGACTCATCGCATCACTGTTACTGATGAATGTGGCAACGGCGCAGGCTGAAGCCCAGGTACTGTTTGGTCGGCTCGCGTCCACCCCGGTGCAGCAGTTCAACCAGCAGATCCGTCAGGCAAGCACTGCCCAGCAGAGTTGGGTCAATGACTATCGTGAAGTGGCATTGCGTTTTGTCGGCCACAGCGACATCCCCAGTCGCATCCAGGCACAACAGCTGGACAACGATCTGGTGCTCTCCGTTGCCCTTGACGGCACCAAGAGCGACATGATCTACATCCTGACCCTGTTTCGCAGCAACAACCTGTGGCAGATGCGCCAGGCTGAGATGGGGTGGCGCTGCCAGGGGCAATCCACCTTTACCCCGGTACCCTGCCCTTAACGCAGGCCCTCTCTACCGAGTGAAATAAAAAATCCGGCTCATTGGCCGGATTTTTTATGCATGCGTGAACGTCATATTACGGACGGTACACCTTGACGTTGGCAAAGCCCTTCTCTTTCAGATAGAGCGCCTGCAGCTTGCTCATCACGCCGCGATCGCAGTAGAGCAGGTAGGTCTTCTCTTTCGGCAGGTCGCCAAAGGCGGTGGCCAGCTTGAAGAAGGGGATATGCATGACCTCACGCCCTTCCACCAGCAACGGCTTCTCGTCGTGCTCATCCATGGAGCGGATATCGAGGATCACCTCGTTGTCACCGCTCTCGGCGGTGGTCTCCACTTCCTGCACTTCGGCAGCAGTCTCTTCACCGATGCGACGAATGTCGAGGTAACGGGCCTCGGCCACCACCTTGTCCAGAATGGCGAAGTCGAAGTTGCCCTCTTCCTCTTCAATACGGGCCAGATCGGCCTTCACGGTCGGCTTCTTGGAGATGACACCGCAATACTCCGGCATGGTCTCAGCGAACTCCAGGGTACCGATGCGGCGCGCTTCGCTGATGATGTCCGGCTTGTCCCAGGTGATGAGCGGGCGCAGGATCACCTTGTCGGTCACCCGGTCGATGACGTTCAGGTTGGTGAGGGTCTGGCTGGAGACCTGACCCACGCACTCACCGGTCACCAGCGCCGGGATCTGGAACTCGTCGGCCACCTTGGCGGCGGCGCGCATCATCATCCGCTTGAGCACCACGCCCATCTGGCCGTTGTCGATCTTCTCGAGGATCTCGGCCACCACAGGCTCGAAGTCCACCGCGGTGAAACGCACCCGGTGGGAGGAGCCGAAACGGTTCCACAGGTGATAGGCCACCTGCTTGACGCCGATCTCGTGAGCGGCACCACCCAGATTGAAGAAGCAGTAGTGCACCCGGCAGCCGCGCTTGATGAACTGGAAGGAGGCCACACCCGAGTCAAAACCGCCGGAGATAAGGCTCAGCACGTCTTCCTGGGTGGCGATGGGCATGCCGCTCAAGCCCTGATGGATGGCGCTGACAATGAACAGCTCCTCGCCGTCGATCTCGAGGTTGATCTTCACGTCCGGGTTCTTGAGACGCACGCCGTTGCTCACGCAGTGCTGGTTCAGACCGCCGCCCACGTAGCGCTCGATCTCGAGCGAGGAGAACTCGTGCTTGCCGTGGCGCTTGGCGCGCACGCAGAAGGTCTTGCCCTCGAGCTGATCACCCCAGACGGCCTTCACCTGCTCGAAGATGTCGTGCAGGTCGGTAAACTTGCTGGCTTGCACCTCGAGGAAGGCCTGAATGCCGGGAATGCAGGCCAGGGCTTCGATGGCCTGTTCACGGAACTGGTCATTGCGGGAGCTCACGATCAGCTTGTCCCAATCCATCCGCACCCGGGCATCGTCGTCGAAGCGGCGCAGGACATTGCGGATATTGCCCTGCAGGATCTTGATAAAGCGCTGGCGAACCGACTTGCTCTTGATGGTGATTTCCGGGAACAGCTTGATAATGAACTTCATGGTAATGACTCGGGTGACCTTGATTTAAGGGCGCGAATTATATCA
This sequence comes from Aeromonas sp. 600276, assembly GCF_049175815.1. Taxonomy (NCBI): domain Bacteria; kingdom Pseudomonadati; phylum Pseudomonadota; class Gammaproteobacteria; order Aeromonadales; family Aeromonadaceae; genus Aeromonas; species Aeromonas sp. 600276. The sequence continues at coordinate 141,788 of NZ_JAAKVU010000006.1, forward strand.
GAACTTTGTGGCCAGCGCCTACTGGATGAGCGTTTGCTCACATTCCCCCACGCAATGTTTGCCGCAGCGAGGCAATCTTGCGTATATTCCCGAACCTGCGTCCCGGCAACATTCCTGACCACAGACCCATTCGATGAAGACCTACATCTACTACCCCGGCATGGAAGTGCGCGACGAGCTGTGGCTCAAGTTTGCCCTGCTCTATCTGGAGCGGCTCGCCTTCGTCTTCACCGTCAGTGAGAAAAGCGGCCTCACCGCCCTGCTGCAAACCCTCGAGCAGGAGACGGATCTGCTGGCCGAGCGGCCGGATGCCGCCTTCTTTGCCGCCATCACCCCCCAGATAGAGAGTCAGATTGCCGGCCTTGTCGCCCCCGACTTCGTCCGTCACAAGGTGTTTGGCAACAAGGAGCTGATCGGGCGCTGGCGCCAGCCTGCCAACCACGACTGCTTCTGCCCGGCCCAGGCGGGGCTGGAGCGGCTGCACGGTTTCTGTCTGGCTCACGGTTTTGCCAGCCGGGAGGAGGGCGGGTTCAGGATGGCTCGCCGCTTTGCCAACCTGCTCTCCATGCGGCTCGCCCGCGAGTGGGCGCTCGCCAATGAGGGGGCCCTCATCACCGATCACGACTATCTGGACCGGCTGCTCCACCTGCTCGAATCCCGCTACCACAACCGGGGGGGTCAGGATTGCTTCCACCTCGAAATCCCGCTGCAAGTGCCCACTCACTTGGCCGACATCCCGTTTGCAGAACTGATCGCCCTGCGCAGTCGCAGCGGCTTTCGCCAGCAGTTGGCCGAGTTCAATCAGGCGCTCGATGCCCTGCTCGCCATGCTGGGCAGCGGCTACGCAGAACCCACCGTGCTGACCCGCTTCGAGCAGGCCCAGCAGGGGCTCAACCAGCTGCTGGGGCCGCAGACCCAGAGTCTGCCGCTCACCACGCTCGTCAGTACTGGCTTACCGGCCATGGCGATGATCCATCGCCTCAAGGCGAGCCACCCGGACAGCAAGCTGGTGTTTCACTCCATCAAGAAGAGCCACTTCCACCAGCGCAAGAGTCAGCACTTCTTCACCCGGCTGGGTCAGGTCAAGCCCTGAGCCCGCTACGCCCTACCAGGGATTCGACAATCCGCTGACGATATCTGGCTATCCCCCGATATCGTCAATATTCTGACACGCCAATTAGGCACCGCCTCCCCCCTCAGGAGGGATTCTCCAGCCGAAACTCGATGCGATCGCTGTTGCCCGCCTCGTCCACCACCACCAGCTGGTAGCGACCCGCCTCGCTCAGCACCTGATCCCCGTCCCAGCGCAGCCGCTGACCGTTGAGAAACCAGGCCGCTTTGCCGACACCGCCCAGCACCTTGGGCTGCAGCCGATAGCGCTGGCTGCGAACAAGGTTGCCCTCCCCCAGCGCCACGATGCGAATGGGGGCCTGCAGCTCGGCGCTCTGCCCTTCCCCCGCACAGCCGCTGGCGAGCAGCGCCTGTCGTCGCTCGCCGGGCGTTCGCCACGGCTCCAGTGACAATGGCCAGAGCGCCCGAAAACCGGATTGCGTCGCATCCTGACAGCGGCTCAGAGTGGGTTTTCCCTGATCGGTCAACGCAACCTGGCGCAGCGGCGAGGGCCAGTCCATGGGATCCGGCAAGGTGGGAGGATCGCGCCCTTCCAGCAGCCAGGCACTCTGACGCTGCAGACAGGCCTCAGGCAGGGTCGCGCTCGCCTTGCGCCCCAGCGGCCAGCAAACTTCGGCCTCGCTCACCGTATTGGGTTGTGCCGGCAGGGGGCTGCTGTCAGCCAACCGCGAGTAGACCGAGAGCAGCAGCGGCACCGCCGCGCTCTGGCCGTAAAAACCGGGCATGGGGGTGCCATCGGGGCGCCCCAGCCAGACGCCGATGGTCCAGCGACCGGAGACCCCCATCGCCCAGCTGTCGCGATAGCCATAGCTGGTGCCGGTCTTCCAGGCCAGTCGGTTGACCCGGCCGGTCGCCTCGCTGGCAAAGGGCTGATCCGCCCGCCCCTGCGCGCTCAGGATCTGCCAGATGATCCAGGCCGCCCCCGGGCTCAGCAAGGGGCGCGACACCGCCTGCTGCCCCGCCAGCCAGACCGGCATAGCTACCTGTCCCTCACGGGTCAGCGCACTGTAGAGCGCCACCAGCTGCTCGAGTCGAATGCCCGCCGCCCCCAGCGCAATGGCTGGATTGGGTTTGTCGGAGAGCGCCAGCCGCACCCCGGCGTTGTCGAGGCGGCTGACCAGCTTGTCCGGTCCAAGCGCCTCCAACACCTGCACCGCCGGCACGTTGAGGGATTGCTGCAGCGCCTGGGCGAGGGTCACCGGCCCCTGAAAGGCGCCGGAAAAATTGGCGGGACGATAGTCAGACCCGAGCCTTGGAGCATCAGAGAGCAGGGAGGCCGAGTGCACCAGCCCCTCGTCCATGGCCAGACCGTAGATAAAGGGTTTCAGCGTAGAGCCGGGGGAGCGGATCGCCTGCACCATGTCCAGATAACCGTGGCGGCGCAAATTGCCATACTCGGCGCTGCCCACATAAGCACGCACTGCCATGGTTTTGTTGTCTACCAGCAGCAGGGCCGCGGAGGTCTGCTCGGGGAAACGGCGGATATAGCTGGCTACCCGCCCCTCCAGCCAGCGCTGCAGATCGCCGTCTATGGTGGTGTGCACCAGCGCCCCGGCCTGATTATCGGCGGCAAGGCGGGCAAACAGCGGCGCCTCCATCGGCGTGAAGTGACCGCGGGCCAGCACCGGCTCGATGCGTCCCTCCAGCCACGCCTGTTCGGGCCAGACACCCTGCGCTACCAGTCGCTGCATCACCTTGTCACGGGCGGTGCGGGCCCGCTCGGGATGGCGGTCCGGCCGGTTGCGGCTGGGAGCCTGCGGCAGCACCGCCAACAGCGCAGCCTCGGCATAGGTCAGCTTGGCGGCGCTCTTGCCGAGATAGGCAAAACTTGCCGCCTGCACCCCCTCCAGGTTGCCGCCAAACGGCGCCCGGTTGAGGTAGACGGTGAGCAGGGTGCGCTTGTCATAGTGCCACTCCAGTTGCAGCGCGCGGGCCATCTGGCGCAGCTTGCCGGGCACGCTCCGGTGGTAGGGCTCGATAAGACGCGCCACCTGCATGGTAAGGGTCGAGCCGCCCGATACAGCCCGCCCATAGCGCAGCCACTGCCAGACCCCGCGCACCATGGCCACCGGATTAACCCCGGGATGACGCCAGAAGTAGCGATCCTCGTAGCCGAGCAGAGCCTCGATATAGCGGGGGGAGACCTGCTCCAGGGTCACGGGGTAACGCCACACGCCGCTGGTATCGGCAAAGGCGCGCAGCGGTCGCCCCTTCATGTCGAGCACCACCCGTGCGTAGGCAGGGTCGAGCGGTGGCGGCGGGAAGAGTCGATCCAGCGCCAGCAATGACAGGAGCAGTGCTACAACGCCCAGCACCGAGCAACGCAGCCAGCGTGGCAGGCGACCAAGCCAGCGCCAGCCAGCGCGGCCAGTGCGACCCAGGCTCAGCCAGCCACGCTGCCAGAAAGTGAGCGGGCGAACCCGCTCAAGGGAGGGAATGTTACTCAGAGATGATCACCTCATGGATATCCTCACCCACAGCCCGCAGCTCGGGACGGTACATATCCTCCACCTGGGTCGGCGGCACCTGATAGCGGCCCGGCGTCACCGCACGCATCAGGTAGACCAGCTGCTGGTTGCTCCCCTCGCTCAGATCCAGCGCCGCCGTGTAGCGGTCATCGCGAAACTCCTGATGCTTGAGATAGTCGTTCCACTCGCTCTGCCACGCCGGTTTCCCCTCGATGGAGAGCTCTTCCAGCTTGATGCTGTTGCCAAGGGCCGGGTTCTCCAGCTCGAAGCCAGCGGGCACCATCTCCACCAGCAGGGCATCGGGCACCGCCGATTCACTGCTGACGTTGAGCCGCACCACCACCAGATCGCCGACCTTCACCTTGGCGGGATCAAACGGCTGACCGTCGCTGTTGAACCAGCTGCGGGTCACGCTCATCCCCTTGCTGATCCGTGCCGGAGCCTGTTCGGGGTAACCTACCAGAGTGCGCTGCACATAGAGGGATCCCTTGCCCTCGTTGGTGACGGAGCTCGCCGCCAGCGCCTCGGGGGCGCCCTGCTGCAGCGGAGCCGAACCGCTCAGGGATCCACTGCCAAGAGAGGAGGTCATCCTGGCCTGCCAGTCGACGGCCGGATCGAAACGGGCGAGTCGCAGCAGGGCGAGCCGCTCCTGAGTGCTGAGCCACTGACGATGGGCCAGGGTATCGGCCACCTTGGCACTGAGGGCTGACCAGCTCTCCGCAGCCAGCTTGTGCTGACGCAGCAAGGAGAACTCAAGGGCTTCATCGCGCAGCGGCGAGCCGTAATCCCCGAGATAGTCGTCACCACGCTCGGTCGCCAATGCCCGGCTGAGGGCCTTGGCGGCGTTCTGCTCATCCCCCATGGCCGAGAGGGCCAGCGAGAGGTGCAAAAGCGGCAAACCTGAGCGGGCGTGATCGGCCTGCTGCTCCCAGATAAGACGCAGGGTAGCGAGCGGCGCCTTGCCTACCCTGGCCAGCACATAGGCACTGTAAGCCTGATAGGCCAGTCGGCTGTGCTCGGGGGCACTGCTCCAGCGCTCACCATACTGACTGTCGGTGAGATAGCTTTGCAGCCGGTTCAGCGCCTGATTGAGCATTGCCTCAGGGACTGTATCGCCTGCCTCCTTGCGCGCCAGCAGGTAGTCGGCGGCATAGGCGGTGAGCCACTGCTCCTCGTCGGAGCGACCATCCCAGAGGCCAAAGCCGCCGCTTGGCAGTTGCAACCGCTGCAGCCGTTGCAGCAGGGCGCGCTGCACATCCGCCTCGCTCGCCGCTTTCTTGCCCTCTGCGGGTTTGCTCCAGGCGGCCCGCTCATCGGCCGTGGTCAGCAAGTAAGGCCAGGCACGAGACAGGGTCTGCTCCAGACAGGCATAGGGGTAGTCAGCCAGCGCCTGCCACTGGGCAGCCGGATCCCAGGGGGGAGTGCCGGAGAGGCTGAGCAGCCCCTGCAGGTTGGCGCGATCCAGCCCGGCCAGCTCAGCTGGCGCAAAGCTCATCTGCTGACCGGGGGCCAGCATCTGGTAGCGTTGACGAGTCTGGGCCGGCCAGGGGGAGCGCAGCGGCAAAGTCCAGTCGCGGCTGATGGCAAAATCCTTGCCGCTGGCCGCCAACTGCAAGCTCGCCACACCGCTCGCCCCGGTCACGGTGAGCGGCAGGGTCAGCCACTGCTCCTCGCCATTTTTAAGGGCAAGGGTGCCGAGCAGCTCGCCGTTTGCCTTTAGCCCGCCATTGAGGGTCCAGACAAGGGAGAGGGTCTGATCCTCGCCGCTCATGTTGCGCAGCTGCACCAGCGCCCGGGTCTCATCCCCTCTGGCGCCAAAGCGCGGCCAGCCGATCTCGGCCACCAAGGGCGCCACCACCTTGACGGCACGCTCGGCCTCACCCACTTGCTGTTCGTTCCATGCCAGCGCCATCAGTGCCAACTCGCCGTTGAAGTTGGGCAGTTCGAGCGGGATCACCGCCTTGCCGCTCTCATCAAAACTCACCTCGCCGCTCCAGAGCGCGGCTATCTCGACCCGGCTCTCAAGCGCGCCGCCCTTTTTCAGCGGCGCCCGGTCCCCCCCGTAGTTGAGGCGGGCCAGCTTGCCATCCTGCGGCGGGATCACCTGACCGTAGTTGTCGAACAAATCTTGAGCGAAGCGCTTGCGACCAAAGAAGATCTCGAACGGGTCGAGCGGCTGGTAGTCGCTGATATTGAGCACGCCCCGATCCACCGCCGCCAGCACCACCCGCCCCTGACTGTTGGGGGTGGAGGTGGCTGTCACCTCCAGTCGGGTGAGCGGCACCGCTTTGTCCGGTGCGCTCAGGGTGAGCGGCAGACGGCGAGCTTCCCGATCCAGGGTGAGCGGCACCAGACCGACCGAGCGCAGGCTCTGCCCCTGTTGCTTGCCGGCCGGTTTGGACGCGCTGTCTGGCGCGGCGATCTGGGCCGAGATATGCAGGTCATGACGCTGCCACTCGGGGCTGACCGGGATCTCGAACTCGCCGCGGGCATCCTTGGCATCGCCATCGGCCCCCTTGAGCTCGATACGCTGCCACCAGCGCAGGCCGTCACCATCCTCCACCAGCAACAACCCCTTGCCGGGGCGCGGCGCCACCAGGGTCACTTTGGCCTTGTCGCCCGCCTGATAGGCGCGCTTGTCGAGGGTGATGGCAATCTTGTCGGGCCGTGCCTGCTCGCCACCGCCGCCCCAGGCGTAACTGCCGATCTCCACCCGCAGGCTCGATTGGTGGCCCTGACTGTTCTCCACCTCCACCCGATACCAGCCCGCCGCCAGTTGCAGCGTGAGCGGGGTCGGCCCCTTGCCATTCAGCTGCAGGGTCTGCTCCTGCTCCAGATAGGGCTGGCTGTTGAACTCGTACTTCCACCCCTCGCCATCGGCATAGTGCCAGTAGTAGTCGCGGTACTCGTTGATGAGGCGCACTTTCACCGCCCCCGCCACCGGTTGGCCCTTGTCATCGAGGTTGAGGATCTGGAAGGGGAGCGGCTTGCCCCCCTCCACCCGATCTGCCACAAAATCGGCCTTGAGCGCCGGCCACTGGCTGTCCACGGGCCAGCCATACTGGGTGCGGCTACGATTGACGGCGCGGCCACCGGGCTCGGCGAGCGACACCCGATAGGCCACCTCCAGCGGCCCGAGGGCGCGCACATTGTCGAGCTCATCAGCAAGCGAAAATGTCCCCTGCCCCTGCGCATCGAGGGTGAGATTCAGCGGTTCAAGATCCTTGGCCTGCTCGGCGAGCAGCACATCACCCAGGGTGAACTCCTGCCACTGGGTAAAGGGCATGGTGGCGCGGCTGATCTTCACCTCCGCCTTGGCCTTGGTGGCGCTCGCTGGCGCGCCGTAGAGATAGTCCCCTTGCAGTGGCAGAGTGAGGGCCGCGTCCAAATCAGTGACTTCGCCATCCGGCCCCTTGCCAAGCTGCAGTTTCAGCCGCTCCGGCAAGAACTCCTCCACCAGAAAAGGCCACTCGAAGCGACTGCCGGCGGCGGTCTTGAGGTTGATGGTCCAGCGCCCCAACGGCGCATCATCCGGCAAACGCAGGCCGTAGTGAGCGGCGCCAAGGCTATAGGGCAGCAGCCGTTTCTGTTCGAGCAGTTGGCCGTCCGGTTGTTTCACCTCCAGCTCCACCGCCATGCCCGGCAGCAGCTGGCCATCCTGCCCTTTTAGCAGGATCTCGCTGTCGAGCCGCTCGCCGGGGCGATAGAGGTCGCGCCCGCTAAAGAGATACAACTGCTGGGCCTGCCAGGGCTGGGTACCGAGATCGAAGGTGGAGAGATCGAGCGCAGCCCCATCGAGGCGCAGCACCGCCAGATGATTGCCCTGTTCGGCCAGCAGCAAGCGAGCACCCTGCACCTGGTCGAAGCGGCGATGGCCCTGCGGATCGGTGGTTTGCACCTGCAGCCGGTTACCCTTCTCGTCGAGCAGAGAGAGCTGCACATCCTTGAGCGGGTCGGCGCTGGCCAGGGAGCTCACGAACACCTCCAGCTGATCGCGGTAGCGGCGGGCACTGAGCCCCATGTCGCTCACCGCAAAATAGGTGGTCTCCTTGCGCCAGTCGTAGTTGCCAAGGGGCGACATCACCGCAAAGTAGACACCGGCCTCGGCCAGCTGCGGCTCCTTCACATTGATAAGGCGGGTCTCGCGCCGGTTGGCATCGAGCTCCAGCGCATAGCGGCCGCTGAACACCCGCTTGGCCCGCTTGGTGATCTGCTCAAGCTCCCAGTTGCCCATGCCGGCACTGGGGCGATACTCGGCCAGGAAACGGGGCAGATACTCCGCATCGACCCGAAAGAAATCGATATTGACCTCGTCCACGTTGACCGCGCTGATGGGCAGGCGCAGCTCGTCGCGCAGCGGCAATACCATGCCGCTGGCGGTAAACGAGGCCCCCGCCTCCAGCGGCCGGGTCTTGAGGGTCCAGCGCTGGGGGGATGGACCCAGCCCCGCCTTGAGGCTCACCTCGTAACTTTTATCGGGCTGCACGTTCGGAAAATAGAGGGTGCGGCCATCATCGGCCAGGATCCACTCCCCCTGCACCTGCTTGCCTCCCTCACTCACAGAAAGCCAGCTCTGCCAGTTCGCCTTGGGCACCAAGGGGCCGGAGAAGACCAGCGCCAGCGCCGGGGCATCCCGATATTGGCGGGCATTGGCTTGTACAACTGAACCCGGTGCCCCCGCCTCTTGCCGGGCCATCGGGTCAGTTGTCGGAGCCTGGCTGGCAGGCTTGTCGGGGCCGCAGCCGCTCAGCAGCAACGCCGTGAATCCCGCCAGCAGCAGGGCCGACCAGCGGCGCCCGGGGACGGCCGTCTGTTGCGGTGAGGAACGAGAGAAGCGAGGGTGAGAGTCGACGCGGCGCATAAATGTCATCCCTGATTGGCTCGCTGCCAGTGCAGCGCAATAGCCAACAGGATAAGGGATCAGGCTCGCTTGACACAAAACTCATTGCATTAAAACGCCGCCGGCCCCCGCCAGATGCAACAGCGCCGACCCTGGGGTCGACGCTCGCTTGCGGCTGGGGCGGATTACTCCATCACCGTCATCTGCCAGGTCTTGAAACCGCCGGAAAGGTTTTTCACCTTGAAGCCGTGCTGGCTCAGCAGGCGACAGGCCACGTGGCCGCGCAAGCCCACCTGGCAGCTGATGAGCAGCTCTTTGTCCTTGGGCAGTTCATGAAGGCGACTGCGCAGCTCATCAAGCGGAATGTGCATCGCCCCCGGAATGCGACCCAGCTTGTCGAGCTCGGGGCCGTTGCGCACATCCAGCACCTGCTGATGGGGGTGACGGGCCTCAACCTCGGCGGCATGACAGAGCAGGGTATCCCCCTTCAAGTGGTTGCTGGCCACAAAGCCGGCCATGTTGATCACGTCCTTGGCCGAGCCGAAGGGCGGTGCATAGGTGAGTTCCAGATCCTGCAGATCGAATACGGTGAGACCGGCGCGCTGGGCCACCGCCAGCACGTCGATGCGCTTGTCGACCCCGTCCTTGCCGATGGCCTGGGCGCCATAAATCTTGCCATCCGGGGCAAACAGCAGCTTGAGGCTGACCGGGTGGGCGCCGGGGTAGTAACCGGCGTGGCTGCCCGGGTGGACATAGGCCTTCTCGAACGGCAGCCCCAGCTGCAGCAGCCGTTTCTCGTTCAGGCCGGTGCTCGCCACCGCCAGATCGAACAGCTTGCAGATGGCGGTACCCTGGGTCTTCTTGTAGGTTTCGGCGCGGCCCAGCATGTTGTCGGCGGCGATACGCCCCTGCCGGTTGGCAGGCCCCGCCAGCGGGATCAGCACAGACTCGCCGGTGACGAAGTCGGTCTCCTCCACCGCATCCCCCACCGCATAGATGAAGGGATCCGAGGTGCGCATGGCGGCGTCCACCTTGATGCCGCCGCGGGGCCCCAGTTCCAGCCCCGCCTTGGCGGCGAGCAGGGTCTCGGGCTTGACGCCGATGGCCAGGATCAGCAGGCCGGTGTCGAGCCGGGTGCCATCGCTCAGGGTCAGTCGCAGCCCGCCCCGTTGTTCAGTGGCCACGGCAGCGGTTTTTTCCGCCAGCACATCCAGACTCTCGATGGCGGAGAGGCCGGTGCGCAGGCGCAGGTCGATCCCCTCCTCCCGGATGCGGGCATGGAGCATGTTGGCCATCTCCTTATCCACCGGTGCCATCACCTGGTCGGAGAGCTCCAGCAGGGTGACGTCCAGCTTGCGCTGGTGCAGCGCCTCCATCATCTCCAGCCCGATGAAGCCGCCCCCCACCACGGTGACGTGGCGCGGCTGATCGTGCGCCAGCGCCGCCAGAATGCGATCCATGTCGGGAATATTGCGCAGGGTGTGCACACCCGGGCTGTCGATGCCGGGGAAGGGAGGCCGGATGGGGGCCGCGCCCGGGCTCAGCAGCAGCACGTCGTAGGCTTCGCGCCGCTCTTCACCGGTCAGCAGGTTGCGCACCAGCAGGCTCTTGCCGGCCTTGTCTATCTCGATGACATCGTGAAAGACCCGCACATCCACGTTGAAGCGGCGCTTGAAGCTTTGGGGGGTCTGCAACAGCAGGGCATCCCGGTTGGGGATGTCACCACCGATGTGATAAGGCAGCCCGCAGTTGGCGAAGCTGACGAACTCGCCCCGCTCGAACATCACAATTTCCGCCTCTTCGCTCAGACGGCGGGCTCTGGCGGCGGCAGACGCGCCCCCCGCTACCCCGCCTACAATCAGGATCCGTTTCATCAGCAAGACTCCAGTCAACGACAAATTGACATTAAATTAGTATTTTCTAATTTAGATTTCAATGAAATTTTGTTTGCACCGATTTTGCAGTATTCTTGCCACCCGACAGTCGTTCAACAGGATGTTATCAGTTCATGTCGTCAACCGCGCTCAGTCATCTCTCTTCTGCCAGCCAGACACCGCTGTTCTTTCGTCTGGACGTGCGCAGCCAACGGCTGGTCGCGTTGACCGATGTGATGCAAACCCCGCTCTACTGGCTCGATGAGCCAAGGGGCCCCTGGCCGGCCCAGCTGCCGGATGCGCTGCGCCTGCCCATCGAACAGGCCCTCAGCAACGGCCAAGGCGGCAAGCTGGTGCTGCGCTTTGCTGGCCAGCAGTGGCACATTGCCCTCTCCCACGAACAAGACGCCTTCTGGCTCATCTGCCTGCAGACCCTGCGCCAGGAGCCGGTGGCCGACCTGGCGCTACAACTGCCGCGCCTGAGCCAGATGGCGAGCCAGCAGCAGTTTGCCGCCATGCTGGAGGCCCTCAAGGAGAGCCTGGGGGCCGATCGCCTCATCCTCTGGCACTATCAGGCCAACGGCCCCCTCGGCAGCGAGCAGCTGACCCCGGTCTTTACCCTGGGGGCCGACGAGGTAGCCGCCATTCGCGGCGACAGTCGCTACATCCGCGCCCTGCGCACCCGCAAGTCCCTGAGCTTTTCGGAAGCTGCGCACCAGCCCATGCTGAGTCAGCACTACTATCTGGCCAATGCCGGGGTGAGCTCGCGTCTGGACGGTGCCTTGCTGGAGCAGGAAAAACTCATCGGCGTGCTGAGCCTCGAATACCTCAACGCCACCCCGCTGAGCGAAGAGATGCTGCAACTGGTGCGTCACAGCGCCCAGCTGCTCGGCCACTGGCAACCGGTGCCGGAACCGGTCCAGCCCGCCGTGCTGACGCTGCCTGCCGAGCTCACCCTGCTGACCGGCATCGCTTACTGCCGCGCCCTGGTGAGCTGGGCCATGGGCATCAGCGGCGCGCGCATCGGCTGGATTGGCGAGTACCAGCCCCGCGGCCAGGATCTCTGGATGATCCCGCGCTGCGTTCTGGAGGGGGAGACCTTCTCGGTGCTCAAGCCCATCCAGATGGACCCGGGGCCTGGCCAGGAGCTGTTCCAGCACGGCCAGGCTGTCTATGTGGAAGACCTGCCCCTGCGCTATCCCCAGGCCAGCCAGTTGCTGGCACTCAATGCCCCCGTCTATGTCGGCATTCCGCTGCACGGCTCGCAGGGCGCCCCCATCGGCCAGCTCACTCTGCTGCTCGACACGCCACTGGCCGACCCCATGCCGCTGCTCGACGCCCTCAGCAGCCAGCACGAGCGGGCCGCCGTCGAGTTGCAACGATTGGCCGCCGACGATGCGCTGCGGCTGGCCGAGGTGGCCTTCAACACTCACGACGGTCTGCTGGTGATGGATCACAAGGGGATCATCCTCAAGGTCAACCGCTCCTTTGGCCGCATCACCGGCTTTGCCGACGATGAGATGATCGGCCAGCATATCGTCCGGCTCAGGCCCACCTACTATGGCGATCACCTGGCGCAGGACGTGCGCGAGGCGGTGGCGGCCCAGGAGTTCTGGATGGGCGAAGAGCGCTGTCTGCACAAGGATGGCCACCTCTTTCCGGTGCGGCTGATGGTGAGCGGGGTGCAGGATGAGCACGCCGAGATCAGCCACTACGTCTGCAGCTTCTACGACATCAGCAAGGAGAAGGAGGCGGCGCGCCACATCGAGCAGCTCGCCTACTACGACGATCTGTGCGGCCTCTACAACCGTCGCAGCCTCAACGACATCATGCAGCGCACTCTGCAGGAGGCCAGCGGCCAGTGGGGCGCCCTGCTGCTGGTGGATCTGGACAACTTCAAGTCGATCAACGACTCCCTCGGCCATGCCTGCGGCGATCTGCTGCTGCAGGCGGTGGTGGAGCGGCTCAAGACCCTGCCCCAGGACAATCTTGTGCTGGCCCGTATCTCGGGGGACGAGTTCGCCCTGCTGTTCAGCGCCCTGGGCCAGGGTTATGTCACCGCCAAGATCCTGGCAGAACACTTCGCCCGCGAGCTGATGGGGCTGTTCCGCATCCCGTTCGACATCGAGGATCACAAGCTGCACTGCAGCGCCTCGGTGGGGATCAGCCTCTTCTCGAGCGAGGACAAGGATCACCTGGTGCTGATGCAGCAGGCCGACACCGCCACCCACATGGCCAAGCGATCCGGCCAGGGCAACTATGTGTTCTTCAGCGAGGCGATGGCGGAGAAAGAGAAGAGCAAGCTGGCGCTCAACAACCAGCTGCGCGACGCCCTGCGCCACCACGAGCTGCAACTGCACTATCAGCCGCAATACCGGGTCGACAACGGCGCGCTCTCCGGCATCGAGGCGCTGCTGCGCTGGCAACGCAGCGACGGCAGCATGGTGCCGCCGGCGGAGTTCATCCCCATCGCCGAGGAGACCAGCCTCATCCAGGACATCGGCTACTGGGTGATGAAGACCGCCTGCGCCCAGTACAGCTTCTGGCTCAACCGCGGGCTGGCCATTCCCCATCTGTCGGTCAACGTCAGCGCCCGCCAGTTCCACACCGCAGGCTTCGTGCAGCAGGTGGAATACATATTGCGCGATACCGGGGTGCCCCCCTCCCGCCTGCTGCTGGAGGTGACCGAATCCGTGGTGCTGGAGAACCGGCTGGAGAGCATCGCCAGGATGCGCCAGCTCAAGGAGCTCGGCATCCTGCTCTCCATCGATGATTTCGGCACCGGCTACTCGTCGCTCGCCTACCTGCGCGACCTGCCGGCGGACGAGGTGAAGCTCGACAGAAGCTTCATTCAGACCCTGGTGCACAGCGAGCAGGACAAGGCCATCGTCAAGGCGATCCTGGAACTGGCCAAGGTTTTTCGTTTTACCGTCACCGCCGAAGGGGTGGAGGACGAAGAGCAGCTCGCCATCCTCAAAGCCCTCGGATGCCAGCATTATCAAGGCTTCCTGACCAGCAGACCGCTCACCGCCAAAGCCCTCGAGAGCCTGCTGGGTGCCCCGGTACCGGGCTAAACATGTAGGATTTATAGGGCTTTATGTAATAAAATAACGGCCTGCTCGAATCATTGGAGTCGTCTATGTCTGTCATTAATCGGATCCCTGCTGTCGAAGTCAGCGGCACCGCCGCTGAAACCAGTGTGACCACCGATACATCCGGGGTCATTGGCCGGATCCATTCCGTTGAAACCTGCGGCACCGTCGATGGCCCCGGAATACGCTTCATCGTGTTCATGCAGGGTTGCCTGATGCGCTGCAAGTACTGCCACAACCGCGACACCTGGGATACCCAGGGCGGCCGCGAGGTGACAGTGCCGGAGTTGATGAGCGACATCACCAGCTATCGCCACTTCATGAATGCCTCGGGTGGCGGCGTCACCGCCTCCGGTGGCGAAGCCATGCTGCAGCAAAATTTCATCGCCGAACTGTTCGCCGCCTGCAAGGAGAAGGGCATCCATACCTGCCTCGACACCAACGGCTTCGTCCGTCACTACGACGAACAGCTCGACAAGGTGCTCGACAATACCGATCTGGTGCTGCTCGACATCAAGCAGATCAACGACGACAAGCACATTCCGCTGACTCACGTCAGCAACAAGTACACCCTGGAGTTTGCCCGCTACCTGGCCGCTAAGGGCAAGACCATGTGGATCCGCTACGTGGTGGTGCCGACCTGGTCGGACGATGACGAGAGCGCCGAGGGGCTCGGCCAGTTCATCGCCGAGCTGGGAGAGTGCGTCGAGAAGGTGGAGCTGCTGCCCTATCACGAACTCGGCAAGCACAAGTGGGACGTACTGGGCGACACCTATGATCTCACCGGGATCAAGCCGCCCAGCAAGGAGACCATGGACCGCGTCCAGGGCATCCTCGCCAAGTACCACAACAACGTCAAATATTGATAGCTCAGGGGCTGGCCGGGAAAACGCCGGCCCCTTTCACATCGGGCCTCGCCCACCTGCATGCCGTCACCGGACAAGGATCTGCCATGAGTGAAGGACAAGCCGCCGCCCTGCTGCTCTGGGTACTGCTGCTCACATTCAGCCTGCGTGGCACCTTGCTGCGCACCCTCCACGACAATCCGCTCTACCAGCACCTCTGCCTTGGCGGCGCCATCGTGCTGGTGCCGCTCTGGACCCTGCGGGCCGGCCTGCACGACGGACTGGAGGTGCACTTTCTCGGCCTCACCAGCCTGACCCTGCTGCTGGGCTGGCGCCTCGCCCTGCTTGCCCCCTGCCTCACCCTGCTGGTGCTCGGCTATTTTGATGTCATCAAGCTTGCAGACATCGGCTGGCAGGCCCTCATCGGCGTGGCCCTGCCGGTCGCCACCACCTGGCTGCTGTTTCTGGCCAGCTGGGCCTGGCTGCCGCGCCACCTGTTCGTCTATCTGTTCGTGGTGGCCTTTCTTGGCGGCGCCCTCTCCATCTCGGTCAAGGTGGTGGCCAGCGCCCTGCTGATGGGTCTGAGCGACACCTATCCCTGGTACACCATCAGCGCCGACTACCTCTCCATCTGGCCACTGCTGCTCTTCCCCGAAGCCCTGCTCAACGGCATGACCATGACCCTGCTCGCCATCTACCGCCCCCACTGGGTCAACACCTTCTTCGACCGGGAATACCTGGGCCGCTGATCCCGACGCAGGGCTTGATTATCACCCGCCAAACAAAAGCCCCTGTTCCAGGGGCTTTTGTTTGTGAACGGCAAGCGAGGTTAGAAGCGATATTCAATGTGGATGGAGTGACTATCCAGACCCGGGTTCTGTTCATACATGTTGGCGTTGGACATGTGCTCATATTGATAGCCAATCAGCCAGTTCGGCGTCAGCGCATAGCCAAGACCAATACCGCTTGAAAACTGAAATGGCCCGCCATAGTCCTTGAAACCATTGCCGCGGTGGCCAAACTCATGCTCCGCCAGCCAGAGCACTTCAACCGGGATCCAGACTACCCAGTTACCCCACAGGCACTCAGCCCTGGCTCCGGTTCCTAGTCTGGCAGTGCTGTCATCTCCGACCTTCAACATGCCGCCCCGGACACCCAAACCCAGCTGACAGCCTGAGTCACCCCAACGCCAAAACATGTGGTGGTATTTCACATCGACACTATAGATATCGAGCTTTTCGTCTTCGGCTGGTTTGCCAAGCTGCAGTGCCATTATGTCATCCTCGGCGAAGACTCCCGTACTGACAGCCATGGTCGCCAGCAATCCTGAAAGCAAGATCGAATTAGCGTTCATCGTCTCCTCCACCATCCCTGTTGTTTGCGCCGCCACATCCAAGTGCAAGCGAGTACATAACAGACATAGTCAGTCAGAAGGAGGTTTGTCAATTGAGTATTAACAACTAAAAAAATCAACATTTCATGTCAAATAGTCTACCAAATCAAGGAAAAGGCTCACTTTGTCAGAATAAACAAAAAGACCTGTCCGTTATTTGAACAACAAAATAACATCAAGCACCAACATCGAAATACACATAAAAGCAAGAAATGCAGATCACAAAAATAGAATTTTATTGAGGATGAGGGATGTATGAGAAAAGTCTTAATTAATCATTTTTTCGCCATCAATACTCACCATGTTCGTGTCAATTACCATTAAGTTTCAAAAAAAACACATATACAACAATTGGTTATATTATTTGGTCGCGTTTACGAACAATTGATAATGCGTGTTGACTCAATTGCAGCTGGTAGGTAGTATGCAGCGCAAATAAAATTAAGCATGACGCGCGTCACAGAACGACGTCATATGCACGGGTTGATTACTTGCTTTGCAAGTCCACTTATGTTTGTTGCCATCAACAAGCTACGCCTCGCTATCACCCCCATTTTATTTTTATTCAACACAATCTGCTCTTTACGCCGGGAATATGTCATTGCCGTGCGGTAGCTATACCCTAAGCAAATTAACACAGAAACAAACAATTAACATACCGATAACGCAATATAGTTACCTAGCATTGCGCAATGAATTATTCGCTTTCAAGACATTGCTGCTTTGCCAAACCTTTATGCTAGAGTCGCCCCTCTTGATTTTCATACGCTGATGAAAGATTAAAAATTGAACACCCCCATTTTATCAACTCATCGCCGAACCTCGCTGGCCGTGCTGAAGGATGTTACCTTTGGCCTGCTGATGCGTGAACTGAAGACCCGTTTCGGCAGTTACCGGATGGGCTACGCCTGGGCCGTGCTCGATCCTCTAATTGCGATTGCCTTGTTTTGTTTCATCTTTGGTATGCGCCAGCGCACCGGTTTCGGCGGGGTGGAAGCACCGGTCTTTATCGCCGCCGGTTACCTACCCTTTATGATGTTTCAAAACGTGGTCAGCCAGTTGCAATCCGCAGTCAGTGCCAACAAGGGGCTGTTCTGCTATCGGCAGGTGACCCCCTTCGCCACCCTGTTTTCCCGCTTTGTACTGGAAACCCTGATCGGCGTGCTGGTAGCCTTTGTGCTTATTTTGGGACTTATCTGGTTTGGCTTTGATGCCATGCCTGCCGACCCGCTGGCGGTGCTGACCGGCTATGGTCTGTTGATGATCTTCTCCTTTGCGTTGGGCACCCTGTTTTGTATTGCGGCATCTCTTTCCGAAGAAGCCAAAAAACTGCTTCCCATTCTGATGCGCCCCATGATGTTTATCTCCGCCGTTTTCTTTCCACTGGCGGCGGTGCCACAGAGTTATCAGCATCTGCTGTTGTGGAATCCCGTTGTGCATGCCCTTGAGCTTATCCGCTCCGGCTGGATCGCCGGTTACCAGACCCAAGGTGGAAACTGGTCTTATCTGGCCGGCATTACCCTGATATTGCTCACGTTTGCCATGAGTGCCTATCGCCTCAGCCATCGCCGTCTAATTGCAAGCTAACCCTATGATCACGCTGGACAACGTCACAAAATATTACCCGACCAAATTTGGTCGCCATTACGTGCTAAAAGATGTCAGTTACACCCTGCCAGGGGATCGCAATATCGGCATTCTCGGTGCCAACGGCGCGGGCAAGTCGACGCTGCTGCGGTTGCTCGGGGGGATGGATATGCCGAGCAAGGGCAAGGTGACTCGCCATAGCCGGGTTTCCTGGCCGCTGGCCCTGAGCGGCGGCTTTCAGGGCAGCATGACGGGACGGGAAAATACCCGCTTCGTCTGCCGGATCCACGGTGTGCACGACACGGCTGCCGTGGAGGAGTGGGTCAAAGAATTCTCGGAAATCGGCCAGCATTTTGAACTGCCCATCAAGGGCTACTCCAGCGGTATGAAGTCCAAATTCTCCTTTGCGGTGAGCATGGCCTTTGATTTCGATATCTACCTCACCGACGAGATCACCTCGGTGGGGGATGCCAGATTTAGACAAAAGTGCATCGACGTCTTTACCCAGAAGCGGCAGACCGCCAGCCTGATCATGGTCTCTCACGATATGAACACCCTGCGCCAACAGTGCGATATGGGCATTGTGCTGCAAAACGGGAAATTGACCCTGCACGATGACATCGAAGATGCCATCGCCGTCTACCAAAAGCTCTGAATTCTTCTTATTAAGCATTTCCACGGACATCTATGACCAAAGCCAATCTGACCGCCCTGCTTGAGCGCAAGCTTCGCAAATTCAAGCGGGATCCCAAGCTGTTTCTGATCGACTCCAAGGGCTACAAGGTAGCCCACCACTCTTGGAAAAAGACGATCAAACTGGGCAGTTTTCTGTGGGTTGTCGTCTGTTTCAGCCTGGCGGCGCTCTACTACGGCACCATTGCCAGCGATCGTTATGTCAGTCAGGCCAGCCTTATCATCAAGCAAGCGGATCAACTCAAGATGATGCCGGATGCCCTCTCCATGCTGGGGCTGGGGGGCAGCAATCATCAGGATGTGCTGGTGATCCAGGATTACCTCAAATCCTGGGACATGCTCGAAACGCTGGACAAACAACTGCAGCTGAAAAAGCACTACGAGAGCGACAGTGCTGACCTCTTCTCCCGCCTGCCGGCAGACGCCAGTCGCGAAGAGTTTCTGGGCTTCTATCGTGATCACCTGACCGTCAGCCTGGATGAGCTTTCCGGGGTGTTGACCGTCAGTTTGCAAGCCTTTGAGCCCGAGTATGCCAAACAGGTGGTCGCGCTGATGCTCAAGGAGAGCGAAGGATTCATCAACCGGCTGAGCCGCCAGGTCGCCGTCGAACAGCTCAAGTTTGTCGAGTCCCAGGTGGCTCGCTCCCATGAACGGCTGTTGAGTGAGCGGGAAAAGATGCTCGCCTTCCAGAACCAGCACCAGCTGATCAGCCCCGAGGCGACCAGTACAGCCATGATGGGCGTGGTGTCTGAACTGGAAGCGGAGCTGGTACGCCAGGACGCCGAGCTCAAGCGCCTGCAAATCTACATGAACCCCAATGCCCCGGATGTGGTAGCGGTGAAAGACAGGGTCGATGCCCTCACCCGCCAGCTGGCACAAGAGAAACAGCGGCTGACCGGCAGCGAGAAACAGGCCCTCAACGAGGTCAATGCCGACTATCAGGCGGTACAGGTACAAACCCAGCTGGCCGCCGATGTCTACAAGACAGGTCTGGTCAGCATGGAGCAGGCCCGCGTCGAAGCCTATCGCAAACTCAAGCATCTGCTGGTGGTCAGCCAACCCAGCTTGGCCGAACAGGCTGAATATCCCCGCCGTCTCTACAACCTGGCAACCATCGGCGTGCTGCTTTGTCTTTTCTACGGTCTGGTCGTGATGGGTCTGGCGACCCTGCGTGAACACCAGGACTGATCAGGAGTGATTTTTTGAAGATGTTATCCCATTTGAACCTGAAACCCAGCCTGCTGGCGCTAGGCCTGGGCATGCTGTTGCAGCCCGCGTTGGCTCTCGAGATCTCGCAAGAAGCGGCGCCGGTGCGCAAAGTCATTACCGACACCCAGACCCAGGATCCTGTCTTTGGCAACTGGCTGTTTCGCGGCGAGTTCGCCCGCGAATCCTTCAACGGCTTCAACCCTGATTATCGCATCGCCATTGGCGATCGCCTGCAGGTACAACTCTGGGGCGGTGTCGAATTTGATCAGCCGCTGACGGTCGATCATCAGGGCAATATTTTTCTGCCCAAGGTGGGCCCCATCAAGGTCGCCGGGGTGCGCAACGAACAGCTCAACGACACTCTGCTCGGCGCCATCACCACCGTTTATCAGAAAAACGTCAGCGTGTATGCGACCCTGGATGTCAGCCAACCGGTCAAGATCTTTGTCACTGGCTTTGTCAAACAGCCGGGTCTGTTTGCCGGTCAATCGGGGGATTCCATCCTCTATTTTCTCGACAAGGCGGGTGGCATCTCCCCCGAGCGTGGCAGCTATCTGGATGTCGCCCTCAAGCGCAATGGCCAGACCCTGCGTCACTACAACCTCTATCAGTTCCTGGTCAATGGCACCCTGCTGCCGACCCAGTTGCGCGATGGTGACATCATAGTGGTGGCGCCGCTGCGCTATCAGACCACGGTCAGAGGCAAGGTGGCCAACGCCAACAAGTTCGAGTTGAGCAAGCCCCATGTCACCCTGGCCGAACTGATGCAGATGGCCAGACCTGACCCCGATGCCACCCATATCCGGGTGAGCCGCAATCAGGGGGAAGATATCCGCATGGACTACTACCCCATCAATGATCAGCAACTGAACAGCAAGATGGTCAGCTCAGGCGACACGGTGGAAGTGATCGCCGACAAGCGCTATGCCTCCATCGCGGTACGGGTGGAAGGGGAACACGACAGTGCCCAGGAGTATGTGCTCAAGTACGGAGCACGCCTTGGCGATATCCTCAACGGGCTGAAACTGACCCAGGATGCGGATCTCAGTGCCATCCAGCTCTATCGGGAATCGGTCAAGGTACGCCAAAAAGAGATGCTGCAATCCTCGCTCAAGGCGCTGGAAGCGAGCATCCTGACTGCTCGTTCATCCTCCGAGGGTGAGGCCAAGCTGCGCAACAGCGAAGCCCAGCTTCTGATGCAATGGGTAGAACGTGCCAAAGACATCCAGCCCAATGGCCAGGTGGTACTGGCCAACGGTACCAATATGGAAGAGGTGCGGCTCGAACCGGGGGATGTGATCCGGATCCCGCGTCAGACCAACCTCATCATGGTGCATGGGGACGTGATGTTCCCGAACGCCATCCTGATGGACAGCAAGCGGACTGTGGCCGACTACATCAATCTGGCCGGTGGCTTTACCCAGAAAGCGAGCAACTCACGCATCTTGCTGCTGCATCGTGACGGCACTTTCAGCCAGATCGAGAAGGGTGATCTCGACAATAAAGAGATTGCCATCAAACCGGGCGACGAAATATTCGTACTGCCGCAGGTTGATACCAAGTCACTGCAGATCACCAAGGATCTCACCGAAGTGCTTTATCAGATCGCCATTTCTGCCAGAGCGCTGGTGCTCCTTTAATAAATGAATGGAGTGGCCTTGCTGGCCACTCCATTTAAATTGTGAGTCAATTCGTTTGAATAATAATAAAAAACCACGCATCGCATTGGTGGCGGATCAGTTCACCACATTCAGCTTGTCACCTGACGCAGACCTTGTGCAAATCACCCCAATAGATTGGCGCTGGAAACTCAGATTATTCAAACCTGACTTTCTGTTCGTTGAATCAACCTGGCGTGGTTATAAAAACAGTTGGCAAGGAAAAATTGCCAGTTATGCCCACAGTTCGCCACATAAACCCGAGCTCAGCAAGCTGCTCGATTTTTGCCGCAAACGGAAGATAACCACCATCTTCTGGAACAAGGAAGACCCATTTCATTTCGAACGTTTTGCCGATGCCGCCGCGCTGTTCGACGTCGTCTATACCACCGACATAGGCTCAGTAGAGAGATATCGGGCCCTGCCCCATCAGGCTTTCCAACATGTGGGGGTCTTGATGTTTGCGGCCCAACCGCGCTGGTACCTGCCTGCCGAGCCAGGCGAACGCGGGCCAGGCATCGCCTTTCTGGGGGGCTACTATGGCAACGAGCTGGCAGAGCGAAGCCGGACCCAGGAAGATGTGCTCTATGCCCTGCGAGATCGGGGGCTGCTCATTTTTGACCGCTTCTGGCAGCACAACAGTGGCTGCAGTTATCCAGAAAAATTGCTGCCATATTGCAAACCGGCCATCTCGCCGGCGCTGGTTGCCAAGGCATATCGGCAATATCAGCTCTATCTCAATTTCAATACCATCAGTCAATCGAGCACCATGCTTTCGAGACGGGTATTTGAGCTGGCTGCGGCCGGCTGCCCCATTATCAGTACCCCCTCGCTAGCCATGGCGAATATTTTTGGTGAAAGCGTTATTTCCGTGTCAAGTGGCACGGAGGCAAGAGAATGGTGTGTGCAATTACAAAAAGATGCTCAACAAAGAAGCGCATTGGGCGAGCAGGCCAAGGAAATAGTGCTTGCCCAGCACACCTGGCAACACCGGCTGGATCAGCTCAACCGCGAGCTCAGCCTTTATTAAGTTCAGGAAAACGAAAATCAATTAACTCACACGGGAGTGAATAATATGCCGATGAAAGCACAGCGGGTATTGATCGTATTTGGCACCAGACCGGAAGCGATCAAGATGGCACCTATCGTCAAGGCCTTTCAGGCCAACCGCCAGGTCGACGTCAGGGTTTGCGTCACCGGGCAACACAGGGAGATGCTGGATCAGGTACTGAACCTGTTCGAGATCACCCCGGAATACGATCTCAACATCATGAAGCCGGGTCAGGATCTGACCGATGTGACCACTGCCATCTTGCAGGGGCTCAAACCCGTCTTTGCCGAGTTCAAGCCGGATCGCATTCTGGTGCACGGCGACACGGCCACCTCGTTCGCGGCCACGCTGGCTGCCTATTATCACCGTATCGCGGTGGGTCATGTGGAAGCGGGTTTGCGCACCGGCAACATCTACTCCCCCTGGCCGGAAGAGGGTATGCGTCGTTTGACC
Source organism: Aeromonas sp. 600276 (assembly GCF_049175815.1). NCBI lineage: Bacteria > Pseudomonadati > Pseudomonadota > Gammaproteobacteria > Aeromonadales > Aeromonadaceae > Aeromonas > Aeromonas sp. 600276. The sequence goes on from NZ_JAAKVU010000006.1 coordinate 164,082, forward strand.
GGCGGCATCGCCGATCAACACTACACCCCGACAATCAGCTCGCTGAAAAACCTCATCATGGAGAACATCGCTCCCGAGACCATCTTCGTCACCGGCAACTCGGTGATCGATGCCCTGATTGAGGTTTCCCAGCGCATTGATAAAAACCTGGGCATGAAGGCTGAGCTGGCTGCTCGCTTCCCCTTCCTGGACCAGAGCAAGAAGCTGATCCTGGTCACCGGCCATCGCCGCGAGAACCATGGCGATGGCTTTGAGCGCATCTGCAAGGCCCTCGCCGTACTGGCCAAACGGGACGATGTGCAAATCGTCTATCCCGTGCATCTCAACCCCAACGTACAAGAGCCGGTCAACCGCAACCTCAAGGGGCTCGACAACGTGCATTTGATCGAGCCGCAGGACTACCTGCCGTTCGTCTATCTGATGAAGCAGAGCTACCTGATCCTGACCGACTCGGGCGGTATTCAGGAAGAGGCGCCAACCCTGGGCAAACCGGTACTGTGCATGCGCGATACCACAGAGCGCCCGGCCGCCGTCAAGGCGGGCACGGTGCGTCTGGTGGGCACTTGTGATGAAACTATCGTCGCGGAAACGGTTCGTCTGCTGGATGACGAGCTGGCCTATCAGGTGATGAGCCATGCCAACAACCCCTACGGGGATGGCAGAACCAGCCAGCGTATCGTCGAAGCGGTGATCGGCCTGAGCGGCGCCCTGGGTCAACAGATCGACAGCAGCCTGCAGGTTGCCTGATCTACAGATTACATACCTGTCCTTGGGGGCTTCTTGCCCCCTGTTTTACTATCGAGAGCACACAATAATGAAATTTGAAACCATCTCCGTCGTGGGTCTGGGTTATATCGGTTTGCCAACAGCAGCAGTCATCGCTAGCAACGGAATTCGCGTTATCGGGGTCGATGTCAACCAGCATGCGGTAGATACCATCAACCAGGGTAAGATCCATATCGTTGAACCGGGCCTGGAAGATCTGGTCAAGCAGGCGGTGCAGGATGGCCACTTGAGTGCCCATACCAGCCCGCAGAAAGCGGACGCTTTCCTGATTGCCGTACCGACCCCGTTCAAGGGTGAAGAGCACGAGCCGGACCTCAAGTATATCGAGAGTGCCTCTCGCGCCCTGGCCCCCATGCTGGAGAAAGGCAATCTGGTGGTACTGGAGTCCACTTCACCGGTCGGCGCCACCGAACAGATGGCCAAATGGCTGGCCGAAGAGCGCAGCGATCTGACCTTCCCCCACACTGTGGCAGAAGGCCAGACCCCTGATATCTTTGTGGCGCACTGCCCTGAGCGCGTACTGCCGGGGCAGGTGATCCGCGAGCTGGTGGAAAACGATCGCATCATAGGTGGTATGGACAAGGCCAGCACTGCTGCGGCCACCCAGGTCTACAAGATGTTCGTCAAGAAGGGTGAGTGCATCGCCACCGAAGCGCGCACCGCCGAGATGAGCAAGCTGACCGAGAACGCCTTCCGTGACGTCAATATCGCCTTTGCCAACGAGCTGTCGCTGATCTGCGATAAGCAGGGCATCAATGTGTGGGAGCTGATCTCCCTTGCCAACCGTCACCCGCGGGTCAATATCCTGCAGCCGGGTTGCGGCGTGGGCGGACACTGCATCGCGGTCGATCCCTGGTTTATCGTCAACCAGAACCCCGATACCGCCAAAATCATCCATCAGGCGCGTCTGGTGAATGACTACAAGCCGCACTATGTGGTAGAGCAGGTAGAGCAAGCGGCTGCCGATCTGGTTAACCCGAAAATCGCCTGCCTGGGTCTGGCCTTCAAGCCGGATATCGACGATCTGCGTGAAAGCCCGGCACTGGATATTACCAAGACCCTGGCCAACAACCCTGCCTATCAGATCCTGGCTGTCGAGCCTAACATTGAGGTTTTGCCAGCAGCATTAGAAAATCGTAATAACGTCAAATTGACATCTCTGTCTGATGCTATTCAAAAAGCTGACATAGTCGTAATTCTTGTTAAGCATAATTCGTTCACTTCTCTATCAAAAAGAGATTTTAAAGAAGCTAAAGTATATGATTTCGTAAATGCTACTTATTAAGTGATGACGCGCTGGGGGACATCCTCCAGCACGTTATACTGCACCACAATAGCACACTTATCTGATATATTATGGAACCAGGTATGCGGAAGAGAATAAATAAGAAGAGCCAACGAAATAGTACTAAAAGTAGTGATGTGAAGAATTTAAATTTATTAAACGATGGACATGTAATTGGCATTTTTGAAAATAGCGAAGGCATCACATCATTTAGCTTCTCCGTTGATTCATCACTTGGTCATGAAAAAGATGGGATGTGCATGTGCTTTGATTTTCTCGATTCAAAGCCTTCACTTGAGGCACTAAAAGCTAACAATATTAGTAACTCATCTGTACTAGGCAACTACAAATATATTCATATCAAAAAAGGGCATAATACCTATAGTGATACACTAAAAATACCTTCCAATGTAGAGAAAGTAAAAGTTATTTTAAAGAAATGGAAACATAATAACGAGTCTAAAGATTTCATTTCAGCAACCGAGTTAAAAACAAGCTCTTTAATAACTAATCATAAACGGGATCTCAACCAAGCATGTTATATAAATACGACTTGGTTAAAAGAATATGTAAACCCTGGTAAAAAACTATCCATACATATCCCATGCTATATTGATGGCGATAGCAACCAGTCTGCTCTAATATGCTTCGATTTTGGTGAGCATACTCTTGATGAAAAATACAAGAACGGAAACGGATTTGGTTTGTCACCTGTCGCAGGTTATTATTTGTATGTCAATGACATTAATGGATTTGATATTTTCAGCTGCAATGTCACATTACCACCAGTCATAAAGACCTTTAAGGTGGGCATTCGGTCCTGGAATCCAAATTCTCGAGTATATTTTAAGAGTACAATTTTCGAGTCGCTTCAAGACATGTCACCATTATCTGGTGTAATTGGTTCTGAAAAAACTGTACCTGCCCTTCTGAATAAAGTTAATAAATTGGAGCAAGAGCTTTCCAAGTCAAATAAAGCTCACTTCAATGCCAAAAACTCAATCAGTTATCGTCTTGGCTCAACCCTTATTAATAGTAAGAAATCAATATCCGGCATAATTAAGTTGCCAATTGAACTATATAAGTTAAGAGAGGAGGTTAAGCGTAGAAAACTAAGATCTAAATCTCCTGCAGCGACCTCAATACAAGTCAGAACTCGTTCATTTGATAGTACAAAGAACATAAAAGTGCTAAGCCTGCTTGACCCAATTTCTCATGCGTGCTGGTCAGCAGTATTTAACACCACACCTCTCTCCTATGACGATTATATTGATCAAATAGAAAATGGTGATTTTGATTTTTTCTTCATGGAAAGCTGTTGGAATGCAAACCAAGGCACTTGGCTGTATGCTCAAACATCCCCAAATTTTTCACATATAAATGCTCAGCGTTTTTTAGATGCGCTATCCCGTTTAAAGAAGAAGAATATTCCAATTGTTTTTTGGAATAAAGAAGACCCTATGCATTATGACACCTTCATTAATATTGCAAAGGAAAGTGACTTCATCTTCACAACTGACACAAATAAAGTAGATAGTTATAAGAGAGACACCTACAACAGCAATGTTTATGGGTTACCATTCGCAGCTGAAACAAGCTCTTGTAATCCTGTTGGTAGAAACAGCATGTGCTTGGGCGATATATGCTTTGCAGGAACATACTACGCACATGATCACGGTGATAGAAGAGACCAAATGGATGTTGTCTTGTCTACACTTGAAGGCCGGAATGGCGTTATATATGACAGGGCCTCAGGCTCCGATAGTGATCGGTACAAGTTCCCAGAAAAATATAATGATTATCTAAAACCAAGTATACCATTTAATGAAATGATGGATACTTATAAGAAATTTAATATTTTCTTAAATGTCAATACCATTACAAATTCGCCAAGCATGATGTCGAGACGTGTTTATGAAATTTTGGCGTCTGGTACACCAATAATCTCAACGACATCTAAGGCAATTTTTGAGCAATTACCGGGTCTTGTTCTTACTGTAAAAAATAAAGAAGAAGCTAATCTGGCTGCAGAGAAACTCTTAAGCGATGAAATATTCTGGTACAAAAAGAGTCACTTAGGATATCGATATATACATGCATATTGCACTTACTTAGACAGAGCAGAATCTATTGCAAAAGAACTCGGTCTCACGGTACAGAGAGCTACCGAATCTTTCAATGTCATTGTATCTGCAAGCGATGACGTTAGCATTAAAAGGATGCTAACATCTATCAAGAGACAAAAACTATACAACCAGTACAATATAAATAAAATAATTGTAATTAATAGCGAGTCTTGCTCTATCTCTGATGACAGCCTTTCAGTTGTAGGATCCCTTGACGAAGCATTATCTATTTCTGATAGTGAGTCATACGCTGTATTTATGAGTGATAAGTACCATTATTTCGATAATTATGTATTTGATTTACTATTGCCGTTCAAATTTACAAATGCTGATATTATTACAAAAGCTAGCTTCTTCAAGATGAAAGATGACAAGCTTTCAGTCTTTAACAAGAGCAGTATTCATTCATATGTAGAAACTTATGACATTTGGCAGTCAGCCTTGTCTATGTCAGCAAAAGAAAATAAAGAACCATCGATATATTCCTGTGATCCGTTTAGCATATTGGTGTACCCACAGAAGCAAGTATCACATCAGGCATTTCTTTATAAAACAAACAGTGTTGTGGGGATATAATGAAAATCGTATTGTTTGACACAATTCTAGAAAGACATTTATGTGAAAGCTTGCAAAGAGCCTTTACAGAATTGGGCCACGAGGTGATATATACAGACCTGATTCTACATGGTCACTCCATGATTTCTGACCCAAAACATATTGAAGTGATGGAAGCAGCTATTGAAAAATACATTGATAGCTCCGTAGATCTTGTCATCTCATTCAGGCCGATGAATCTTAACAAAGCATTGCTTGCCAAAATTAAAAAACATGCAGCAATTGCAATATGGCTTTCAGATGATCCTGTTCTCTACAAAACATGCTATGGTGAAGTCGTTGATGAATACGATATCATTTTACACTGTGGTAGCGAACGAGTTCTAAGTTTTTATAAAGATAAGGGGCATAAGGCTGGTGTTAACTTTCCTTTCTGGACAGATAATGTCGCATTACCAAATGTCTATGCTCCTGAATACTCTACAACTGATGGTATATTTCTTGGAAATATGCACGGTGCCGTAAGGCACAAACGCTATAAAGAAATCGCTGGCTTAGATTGCAATATTAAAATTTTCGGATTACTTGACAGTGATTTTAATGGAATGCATGGTGGAAACATCAGAGATGGCTATATCAATATAAATAAAATCAGTGAGCAGTTGCAGCTTGCTAAATTCGGAATAAGTATCCCTCAATACTTTGAAAGTTATATAGGCCTTGATGAATACTATTTTGATGGATTAGAGAACTTAGGTTATTTCCAATTTCCAAGTCGAGTCATTCAATATGCAGCTTCGGGGTTACCAATAGTTGCATTGGGTGAAGACGATATGAAAGAAGTCTTCCCTGAGATAGAAATAAAGAAAAAAATAGACGACTTAAAACCTTACATCAACAACTTAGTCAATGATTTTGATTTTGCCATGGAAGCATCAAGGGCTATAACGGCTAGATTTAAAAAAGATTACTCCGCAAAATCAAGAGCACTATTTTTATTAGATATCATGAAGAGACCGAATATAATTTTGAATGAAAGCCCTTATTCAAGGGCAACCGCTTTTACAAAATACTAATGAATATTTAATTATGAAAAAAATAGCTATTTTAGGTTCTTGCGTTACCAAAGATGCATTCAAGTATAATGATGGTTCTTTAGATGTAAAGCATGCCTATTATCCAAGGGCATCTATTATAAGCTTAGTTAGTTCTCCACTAGAAATTGATGAGAAATTACTATCAGCACAATCAGAATGGCTTAATCAAATAATTATTAATGACTTTAGAAAAACTACTCTATTAAAAGTGGCTACTCATAACCCTTATGCAATATGTGTAGACTTGATTGAAGAGCGCTTTGATATAGTAAAAGTGCAAGATGGAAGTTATATCACTTTCTCGGATGAACTTGTAAAATACTATGCTAATCATAAATCCCTTGTCTCCAATGAGCGTATATCCTTCTATGATAAAAAAAGGAAAGCACTTTTTCTTCATAGTCTAGAAAAACTATGCTCTATATTTAACGAAGATTTTCCCTCATCAAAAATAATTATTCATAGAGCCTTTTTTTCAGATTACTTTATTGAAAGTGGTAAAATTAAAAAATTTAGTGATGAAAAATGTCAACGAAACAAGAGCATAAATTGTCTTTTATCTTTTGGATATGACTATTTAAAATCAAATATAAATAATGCCTCACTGATTTCTCTCCCTCCTCAATTAACTATTGCAAATAGTAATCATATATGGGGGCTATCCCCATATCACTATATAGATGAATATTATGAAGAATTTTTTTCAAAACTTATTGAAGAAGTAAATTAAAAGCTCATATAAAATCCTGTCTATATCCATTGAGGTTCATTTTGGTTAATTTAAATAACAATTGCGACTTTACAAGATATTGTAATGGTTTTATTTTTTCTCCATCAACTGAAAATGGAGTTATGTTAGAAGACTGGGATAAACATGAAATACAAGAATTTACATTACAACATGATAATAGTTATAGTTGCCAACTTGCTGAAGACAGCTCATCATTTCTTATTCTAATTGGTAGAGCGATCTATGTTTACGATAATAACAATGATGTATGCTCCCAAAACTTACTTACTATTTTGAATACTTCAGAAGTATCTTTTTTTGAAGAGTTAGACAAAATAAATGGCCGTTTCGCTATAATTTACAGAGCTCATAATAAACCAGTTAAGGTTATTAATGATGCATGTGGAATGAGAAGTGTATTTTACACTAAATTAAAGTCAAATTACTACGCATCACATCCATCTCTTTTATCACATGCAATTAATTCTTCCAAAAACAAATATGGTTACCTCCTTAGTAAATATAGTAGCTATCATCTCCCAGGAAATATAACAACTTATGATGATGTTTATCAATTAATTCCGAATCACTATCTGAACTCATCATCAAACTCATTAGTTAGATTTTTTCCTAGAGATGATTTACAGCCATCTAAAGATATCGATTTATCTAGAAAGATGCTATCACAACATCTTATGCATCAAGTCCGTCAACTAATTAATAAAAACAAACTTCTGTGTTCTATTAGTGCGGGTATTGATAGCAGAGTAACATTAGCCGCAACACGTTTACATTCAAATGAGATAGACTACTTTACATATTATGGTGGAAAGGGAGAAAGTAGTGACATTTTAAGTGTAGATAAAAATGTCGTGTCAGATATAGCCTTGAATTTAAACTTAAACCACACTCTTTTTAAAGTTGATCAGGAACATTCTGATATTGCAAGAAAGCTACAAGCCAAAATACTACAAGAGTCACATATTACACACCAAGCTAGTATCGCGCTTGAGTTGATGAATAGATTTGGTCATAAAAACTATCTTCATCTAAGGTCAAACCTATTAGAAATAGGACGAGTATTTTACCGAGATCATTACAATATAAAAAGCGAACAATTCTCATTAAATGACGCAATAGTCTGCTATTCAGAGAAGGCTAAAAATGATGATGAAGTAAGAACGTTATTTGAGCATTTTTTTAATGAGGTTTCTTATGAAAACTTGCCATCTGGATATGACCCATTTGATTTGTTCTACTGGGAATATAGAATGGGCATATGGCATTCCCTAATTCTACTAGAGTCAGACTTGGCCTTTGATACACATATTCTTTTTAATAGTAGATATTTTCTAAAAGAATTGCTTTCCATTCCATATGATGTTCGTAAAGATAATAGATTTTATCTTTCGATGTGTGAAGATAATTGGCCTATATTAGGTTACTGGGGAGTTAATAATACATACCACGCAGCATCTGTTTTTGATAAAGATATACATATCACTAAAAATGCAATATTATTTGATAATATAAACTTCATCAGTGGTTCTATCAAAGAGGGTAATATACCTAGATTTAACTCTGTTAAAAAGCAATTCTCTGCGATGTTTAACCTGATTGACAGCGGTCCATTGAAAGGGGACTATGTTTCACTTATAGCACCAATAGAAGTCGTCAATGATAAAAAACTTGTCGTGAACTTAAGAACGCCTTTTGCAAACCCAAAACTTCTTGGAAGAATGGCTGTTGTGATTGAACTTGATAATGAGGAAGTTTGGATTAAAGATGCTTCGTCATGGAAGGAGACACAACAGATAGTCATTGACTTAACGCCTGGTCTCCATACTTTAAAAGTAAAATCTCTTGCATTGAAAGACTGTGAGAAATGGTCTTGGGGTAAAGCGGGAAGTATAGTTATTGAACGGTTGAGTATTATATAGCCACATTCAGAAAAACTACGTTAATAAACATGCAAAAAATTTCTATAATAACTCCATTTAAAGCTCGAGATCATTGTGATGATGAGAAGCGATTATCTAATTTGCTATCAGAAATCACAACTGAAGATAATATAGATTTTTTTATTGCAGAAGAACTCCCTAGTACTAACATTAATTTTCCACATTCGAATGTTTTTATTCACACAATGAATTCAGTTCCTTGCTACTCCGCAGGAGTAGCAAGGAACTTCGTTGTTAGAAACATTAAATCCGAATTCATTTTCTTCTTAGATTTAGACTTGTTATATCCTAAAGGATTTATTAATCAAATTGATGTAAAAAAATGTAAGTTAGAAAGGTCTAATGTTTTTTTTGAAATGTACCCCTGCCTCTATCTGACCAAGGAAGAGACGGAGCGCTTTGACGGTGATTTTCAGGGCTGCCTGGAGTCCTTCTTGCGCGGGGAGAATCATCGAGTGGAGGGAATCGCCCTGGCCAGCAGCTGTCTGCTGATGAACCGCGAGTGGTTTTTGCAGCTGGGGGGCTTTGATGAGCAGTTTGTCGGCCATGGCGGCGAAGATCTCGAACTGATAGACCGCCTCACCCGTCACTACCCCATCGGGCCGAGGCCGGATGACTATGCCCTCAATATCAAGGCCCAGCATCCGGGTGATTATCAGGGCTTTCGGCGCTATTTCAGCTATTATGCGCTGCCCCATCTGTTTGCCGGCCGATTTCTGGTGCACCAGTGGCATCCGCGCCCCCTGACCCACCCATACCACAAGCGGCGGGCAGGCAATGATCAGCTGCTCGAGCAGATGCTGGCCCGCAGCGAGGCAGAGCGGGGCCCGTTGAAAGGGCCCGTGGTGCCCTGCAACAACCTTGGTGGAGAGCTGCCCGATTTTCGTGAGTGGATGATCCGCTTGCAGGAGGAGGCTGGCTACCCGGTGCAGGAGTATCCGGGTCTGCTTCGCTGGCAGGATGGCATCAAACCCAAGCGCCCTTTGTGGCGCAAGTTGCGCAAGCTCTACCTCAACCCTCGGGCTTTTTTCAGAGACATGTTCAACCCCAGGTCTCGCTGAACTTTTTATCTGAGCAATTTGCATGACTCTATGGACACAATCCGGCGGCATTATGGCTCGCAGCGCCCAGATCGGTGCCTGCCTGGACCAGCCTCTGGCTCGCTTCACATCCCCTGATGACCCACAACCGGGTGATGTGCTGATCGGCTGGGGCCAGAAGGCCAATACCCGCCAGATCAAGCAGCAGGCACAGGCACTGGGCCTGCCCTACTGGCAACTGGAAGATGGATTTATCGGCTATATCGGCCACCCCGCCAAGGGGGGGATGGCGGTGTCGCTGATCGCCGATCCGGTGGGCATCTATTACGATGCCCGCCAACCCAGCCGGCTCGAACAGCTGATCGCTACCCCTTGCGATGCCGGCACGCTGGCGCGTGCCGAGCGACTGATAGGCGAACTGGTACGCCTTGGGGTGACCAAGTACAACTGTTATGCCAGTCGCCCCGATACCGCCTCGGCCGCCGGGCCCCGCAGCCCGTCGGTTGCCGAAGTGAAAGGGCTACCGGCAGCACTGGCTCAACGCCTGCTGCAAGACGCCAGGCCCAGAGTCTTGCTGGTCGATCAGGTGGCCGGCGATCTCTCCATCCCCGGCGCACTGGCCAGCGAAGCCGACTTTGTTGCCATGGTGGAAGCGGCACGTCGCAACCACCCCCATGCCCGTCTGCTGCTGCGCACCCATCCCGATACCCGCTTTGGCAAGAAGAGCGGGGTGCTGGCCAGGCTGAAGCTGAGCGATGTGGAGATAGTGGCCGACCATTGTCATCCCCACGCGCTGCTGAGCCTGGTGGATGCCGTCTATACCGTCTCATCCCAGCTCGGCTTTGAGGGCCTGCTGCTGGGCAAGCCGGTCTACTGCTTCGGCATGCCGTTTTATGCCGGCTGGGGGTTGACCCACGACAGCAAGCAGTGTGAGCGTCGCAACCTGCCGGTGTCGCTGGCCCAGTTGGTGGCGGCGGCCTTGATCCACTACCCGCGCTACCTTGACCCCGTGCTCGGCCAGCGCTGCGAAGTGGAAGAGGTGATCGCCATCATCGCCCGCCAGCAAAAGCCCGCTCCCCGTTGGCGCAGGCTCTATCTGGTCGGTTTTTCGCTGTGGAAGCGCGCCTTTATGCAGGCGTTTTGTCATCACCTGGCCGAGGAGCTTCGTTTTGTTCGCAAGCCTCCCAAGCGGCTGACCGGCGATGAGCAGGTGTTGGTCTGGGGCAGCCGGCATCCCGATCTCACCTCGGCCATTCGGGTGGAAGATGGTTTTATCCGCTCTCGCGGGCTGGGCTCCAACCTGTGTCGTCCCTCTTCCCTCTCCATCGATCCGGTGGGGATCTACTTTGACTGTCGCACCCCAAGCGGGCTCGAGCAGCTGCTCAATTACCAGCAACTGACCGAGCAGGAGGTCATGCGAGGCCAGGCTCTGCTTGAGCTGCTCAAGCGACACGGCGTCAGCAAATACAATGTGGGCACAGTACAGCCATTCACGCCGCCGTCAGATGGCCGCACGCGGGTGCTGGTGGTGGGTCAGGTCGACGGGGATGCCTCCATCCTGACCGGTAGTCCGACCATTCGCAGCAACGAGCAGTTGCTGTGGGCCGTACGGGCCGCCAAACCCGAGGCCCATATCATCTACAAACCGCATCCGGATGTGGTGGCAGGCAACCGGGCCGGTGCTATCTCGGCAGCCTGCCTGGCGGAGTGCGTCGACAGCCAGGTACTCGATATTGGCCTCACCAGCCTCTATCCCCATGTGGACGAGCTGCATACCATGACCTCGCTGAGCGGATTCGAGGCGCTGGTGCAAGGGGTCAAGGTCACGACCTGGGGTCAACCCTTCTACAGTGGCTGGGGCCTGACCACGGATGCCCACCCTCCTGCTCGTCGGCAACGAACCCTGCCTTTGGCCGCTCTGGTCTATCTGACCCTGGTGGCCTATCCGCTCTATATCGACTGGCAGACTGGCCTCTGGATAAGTCCGGAGCAGCTGATCCGCCAGCTGGCACAGCAGGGCCACTCATCGGCCCGAAAGGCTGGCCGCTGGCAACGTTGGCAGCTCAAGCTGAGTTACCTGACCCAGACTCTGTGGCAGCGCCCTTCCCTCCCCCAGCTCATGAGATAAGTCGTACATGAAGATTTTGTTGTTGCAAGGACCGCTGGGCCCCTTCTTTCAGACCCTGAGCCAGGTGCTGAGCGATGCCGGCCATCAGGTGTACAAGATCCATTTCAACGGTGGGGATGAGTGCTGGCCCTGTGTCGGCCATAACGAGCGCTTTACCGGCAAACCGGAGAGCTGGAACACTTTTTTTCGCCGCTTCATCAAGCGCAACGGTATCGACAGCCTGGTCTGCTACGGTGACTGCCGTTATTACCATCTGCAAGCCATTCGCATCTGCAAGCAGAAAAAGATTGCCGTCTGGGCCATGGAAGAGGGGTACCTGCGCCCCGACTACGTGACGCTGGAGCAAGGGGGGGTCAACGCCTTCAGCCCGCTTTATGCCAAGCGTGACAAGCTGGCGGAGATGCAATGGCCTGAGCCCTACCAGGCGCCGTTGCAGGTGGGCAAGACCTTTGCCAGACGAGCCTGGTATGCCAGCCGCTACCACATCAACAAGAGCCTGTTTCGCTGGCGCTACCCCCACTTCGTCAATCACAGACCCTGGAGCCTTTACCAGGAGGCCAGCGGCTGGGTTGCCGGCGGCTTGGTGAAGTGGCGCTACCGCTGGGCAGACCGCCGTTTGCTGAAAGCCCTGCCGGCACACAAGGGGCATATCTTCTTCGTTCCCCTGCAGGTCACCGAGGACTTCCAGATCCGTGAGCATTCGGATTTGAGCGGTGTCGAGGAGATGGTGGCACAGGTGATGAACTCGTTTGCCGAGCATGCCCGCAGCGAAGATGTGCTGCTGTTCAAACATCACCCCATGGACCGTGGTTACGTCAGCTACCAGTCCCAGATCAACCGGCTGGTCACCCTGCTCGGGCTGGAAGGGCGGGTGTTTTATGGCTATGACCTGCCGCTGCCGGCGCTCTATCCCCTGCTCAAGGGCGTCATTACCATCAACAGCACGGTCGGCCTCTCCGCCCTGCTGCACGATGTGCCGACCTTCTGCATGGGGCGCGCCCTCTACGATCTGCCGGGGCTCACCACCCGCGGCACGCTGGAGAAGTTCTGGCACAAGCAGAGCCCGGTCTGCAACGCGACGTTCGAACGCATGCGCCAATCCCTGCTGCACCTGACCCAGATCAATGCCAGCTTCTATCGGCATCTGGAGATCGGGGCCATGGCCGTGGCACAGAAGATCCAGCAGCACGACAAGCAGCGCATGCCAATCAAACAGGGCAAGCAGACCCTTAACGCCCCCGGGCTTGTCGGTGCCCTCGGCGTACTGAGCTCGCTTGGCTTGATGGCAGACGAGATGTTGACGCCCCTCGGCATGCTGTGATGCTTGCCCCTATCTTGACCCATGAAAAAGCCCGCAATTGCGGGCTTTTTTTATGGCCATTACACGGTGCGGGGGCGCAGGTGGGCGTGCCAGCGGGCTTCCCACTTCTTGAACAGCCAGACGATGACGAATGTCAGCAGCATGTAGAGCAGGCCGGCGGTCAGGAACGCCTCGAACGGGCTGTAGTAGCGGGAGTTGATGATCCGCGCGGCGCCGGTCAGATCGACGATGGTGATGATGCCCGCCACCGCCGAGCCCTGCAGCATGAAGATCACCTCGTTGCTGTAGGCCGGCAGTGCCCGGCGAAACGAGTTGGGCAAAATGATCCGGGTCAGAGTCTGCCAGCGGGTCATGCCGAAGGCGTTGGCCGCCTCAATCTGCCCCTTGGGCATGTTGAGCACGGCCCCGCGCACGATTTCGGCGGTGTAGGCCCCGGTGTTCAGGGTGAACGCCAGCAGGGCGCAGAACCAGGCTTCGGCAAACAGATCCCAGGCGACGCTGTTTTTCAGCCACTCCCACTGGGCGGCGCCGTAGTAGATGATGAACAGCTGCACCAAGAGCGGGGTGCCGCGAAAGAAGTAGATGTAGGCCCAGATCGGCCCCTTGATCAGCCAGTTGCGGCTGTTGCGCAGGATACCGAGCGGCACCGCCAGCATCAGCCCGAGGGTCAGGGAGGCGGCCACCAGCAGTACAGTGGTGTAGAGGCCCTGCCAGTAGGTGGGCCATTCGCTGAGAATGATTGAGAAATCCATGGCTTACCTCGTCTTTATCGCATAGTGACGCTCGGCCCATTTCAGTGCCGAGGTGGAGACCGCAGTGAAGATCAGGAAGATCAGGGCCACCGCCATGTAGAAGGTGAAGGGCAGCTGGGTCGAGCCCGCCGCCAGGGACGCTTTGCGCACCATGTCATCGAGCCCGATGATGGAGACCAGCGCAGTGGTTTTCAGCAGTACCAGCCAGTTATTGCCAAACCCAGGCAGAGCGTGGCGCATCATCTGGGGAAACAGGATGCGACGAAACACCTGGGTTGCCCGCATGCCGAAGGCCCGGGCTGCCTCCAGCTCGCCCTTGTCCACCGCCAGGATGGCGCCGCGGAAGGTCTCGGTCATGTAGGCGCCGAAGATGAAGCCTATGGTGGCCACCCCGGCTGCAAACGGGCTGATGTCGATGTAATCGGGCAGCAGGGAGACCCACTCCTGGTTGGGGTTGCTCGCCAGCAGGTAGTTGTTGTAGGTCTCGTTGACCCAGGTACAGAGGTTGTTGATGAGCACCTGACCGCCGAAGAACAAGAGCATCATCAGCACCAGATCGGGAATGCCGCGAATGACGGTGGTATAGGCGGTGGCAAAGCCGCGGGCCCACTTGTAGGGGGAGAGCTTGGCCAGCGCCCCCAGCATGCCGAGCACCAGCGCCAGCAGCAGGGAGGCCAGCGCCACCTCCAGGGTGACCCAGGCCCCCTCCAGCAGGGAGGTTTCGTATCCTTTCAAATCAAACATATGCAGTTCCATCGCAACTAAGCGGGCCCATCACTCCCTGGCGAGAGACGACGGGCCCGATGACTACAGACGAGGGTCAACCTGTCGCTATTGTGCGTGTCACGCCCTGGCTCCTGCCTCTGGCAGCGAGCCTTGGAAGTTACTCGCCGTAGACGTCGAAGTCGAAGTACTTGTCGTTGATCGCCTTGTACTTGCCGTTGGCACGCAGCGCCAGGATGGCGGCGTTGAATTTCTCTTTCAGATCCTTGTCGGCCTTGCGCACCGCGATGCCGGCGCCTTCACCAAACCACTTGGGATCGGTCAGTTTCGGGCCCACAAACTCGAACGCATCGCCGCCCTCTTTCTTGAGCAAACCGTCGCTGATGGCGGCGGAGTCGGCCAGCACGTAGTCGACGCGGCCGGATTTCAGGTCGAGATAGGCCTCATCGGCGGTGCCGTAACGCTTGATGGTGGCGTTGGGGAAGTTGTCGGTAATAAAGGTGTCCATGGAGGTGGCGCGCTGCACGGCCACTGTCTTGCCATCCATGAAGGCCTTCTCCAGTTTCACGTCAGTGCCTTTCTTGGCGGCGAAGCGGGCCGGAATGTGCTGGTACTTCTGGGTGAAGTCCACCTTCTTCTTGCGCTCTTCGGTGATGTCCATGGTGGCGATGATGGCGTCATATTTGCGCGACAGCAGCGCCGGAATGATGCCGTCCCAGTCCTGCTTGACCAGGGTGCATTTCACCTTCATCTCCTCGCACAGGGCGTTGGCGATGTCGATGTCAAAGCCTTTCACCTCGCCGCTCGGCTCGGTCCAGGAGAAGGGGGGGTAGGCTCCTTCGACACCGATCCGCACCTCTTTCCACTCCTTGGCCATCAGGCTGCCGGAGGACAGGGCAGTAACCATGGCAGTCGCCAGCATCAGCTTGTTCATGTATCTCTCCTTGATAAAGTCATCGACTGTTGCAATTGCAGATTGTTGGGCTCAGCTCCGGCCATCAATAGATGGAGGAGATGAATTGCTTGAACCGTTCGGACTTGGGATGGGCGAAGATCTCCTTGGGATTGCCCTCCTCCTCCACGCGGCCCTGGTGCAAAAACATTACCTTGTTCGACACATCGCGGGCAAACGACATCTCATGGGTCACCACCAGCATGGTGCGCCCCTCTTCGGCCAGCTCGCGCATCAGGCCGAGTACTTCGCCCACCAGCTCGGGGTCGAGCGCCGAGGTGGGTTCGTCAAACAGCATCACCTCGGGTTCCACCGCCAGCGCCCGGGCGATGGCCGCCCGCTGCTGCTGACCGCCGGAGAGGTGGCCCGGGTAGTAGTCACGCCGCTCCCACAGCCCTACCCGGTTGAGCAGGTGTTCCGCCTTGGCAATGGCCTCGGCGCGGGGCACCTTGAGTACCTGGATCGGCACTTCGATGATGTTCTGCATGATGGTCATGTGGGACCATAGGTTGAAGCTTTGAAACACCATGGCCAGCCGGCTGCGAATGCGCTCCACCTGCCGCATGTCTTCCGGCAGACGTTCACCGGTGCGGTTGGTTTTCATGCGAATAAGCTCGCCATGGAGGGAAACCGTGCCGGAAGAGGGTGTTTCCAGCAGATTGATACAGCGAAGAAAGGTCGACTTCCCCGAACCGGAGGAGCCGATAAGGGAGATGACATCCCCCTTGTGGGCGGTCATATCGATGCCCTTGAGCACTTCGTGGGTGCCGAAATACTTGTGCAGATCACGAACTTCCAGTGCGGCAACGTCGCTCATCCATTACAACCTTGTCTGTCCCTAGACGCCGCTGGGGCGTGACTCACGCCATCGCTTATTTAACAAAAAGTTAACCGATGGCAACCTTCAGCGAAAATATCACTCGGATAGTCAAAAAACAATACAGAACCGAGGTCTTTGGTGTTTTGTCTGTATTTTTATTGGCCAAACAGGTATTTTTCAGCACTTTGTCTGCATAAAATGCTAATCAACCCGGTTCGACGACACCGCCTTTTTATACCCGTAGCGCACTACTGGCAAGAAAATTCCGCCCATCATGCCATAAGGCAGCCGAAGTGGATTTATTCACCCGACCCGCCCTCGCATCCCGTTGAAAAATCGCCGACTCGCGCCGTTTTCGGGTTGCACCAGGGTGGGTAGATGCCCCGAAACGGGGCCTCGTTTCATACCATAAACATAACAAATCGATAAAAAAGTTCCGGATGAGGCAGACAAACACACAAATATGTGACACAGGGCCAATAAGTGATGATAAGGTGTCATTTTTGTCAGTTTTTGTGATCGAGGCCCCGATGTTGCTCAATGTGTTGCTGATCCTGCTGCCGCTTGTGATCGGCTATCTGGTACCCCTCTCCTCCGCCCGTTTGATCAAGCTGGTCAATCAATCGTTGGGCAAGATGGTCTATCTCATCTTGTTCCTAATGGGGCTGGGGCTCGCCTACGTGGAGAACCTGGGCAGCAACCTGGCGGTGATCTTCAAGGTGGCTGGCGTCATGCTCGCCGCCATTACCCTGTGCAACCTGCTGGCCCTCTGGTGGCTGGATCGGCGCTCCCCTCCTACGCATGAAGCCAGCGACGGCCAGATGCCGAGCAAGCTGCACCTGCTGTGGGAGTCGCTGCAGCTCTGCTTCGTGGTGCTGGGCGGCGTCTTGCTGGGGCTGCTGGTGGACCTGCGCGCCCTGCCCATCGACAAGTGGAGCGAGTGGGCCCTGATGCTGCTGCTGTTTCTCATCGGGGTACAGATGCGCAACTCCGGCATGCGGCTGCGCCAGATCCTGCTCAACCCCTGGGGCATGAAGATCGCCGCCACCGTCATCGTCAGCAGCTGGCTCGGCAGCCTGCTGGCCGCCCAGTTGCTCGGCATGCCGCTGGCCCACGGCCTGGCCCTCAGCTCCAGCTTCGGCTGGTATTCGCTCTCCGGCATCCTGGTGGCCGACAAGCTGGGGCCGGTGCTGGGCTCCGCCGCCTTTATCAACGATCTGGGGCGCGAGCTCATCGCCATCCTGATCATTCCGGTGCTGATGCGCCGCCACCCCTCCGCCGCCATCGGTTATGGCGGCGCCACGGCCCTCGACTTCACCCTGCCGGTGATCCAGAAATCCGGCGGCATCCAGGTAGTGCCGGTGGCCATCGTCTCCGGCTTTATCCTGAGCCTGCTCGGCCCCATCCTGATCCTGGGCTTCCTGGCCATCTGATCTCGACCCGCTGACTGGCCCACGGTCAACAACAAGCCCGGCACTGCTGCCGGGCTTGTTGTTTACAAGAGGGGTGGCCTGACCTCACAGATTCCCCATCAATTCCGATATTCAGCTGCGCCAGCGGCCGCCGCTCATCACCCGCTCGATGGTGAGCGTGTCGGGGTCGATCAGCAGCAGATCCGCATCCTGCCCCACCGCCAGCGTGCCCTTGGCCGCCAACCCCAACGCCCTGGCCGGATTGGCCGTCACCACCGCCAGCGCCACCTCCAGCGCGATCCCCTTGCTGCAGCTCTCCACCATCGCCTGCCACAAGCTGCCTATCTGGCCGCAGCGCAGCTCGATGAGACGCCCCTCGCTGTCGAAGCGCGGCAGGCTGGCGTTGGCGTCCGAACTGAAGCTGATACGTTCGGCAGGTACCCCGGCCGCCAGCAGCGCCACCAGGGCGTCGGACGCCAGCAACTCACCATCGTCCAGCAGATCCGGGAAGCTCGAGGTGGTGAGATCGACCCAGCCGCCGGCCCGGCCCCACTCGATGGCCTCGGCAAACAGCCAGGGATTGCGGTTGCAGTGGGTGGGATAGAGCTGGCGCAGCGGGATGTCGGTGCCATCGCGCAGGGCCCGCAGCGGTGCCAGCGCCCCGCGCCCGTCCCCCAGATGAAAGAAGCTGACCCCGCTCTTGCCGGCAAGCAGCCCGGCCACCCGCGCCTCGCTCACCAGGCGGGCCAGCTCGTCGTGGGTCGGCGCGCTGGATCTGTGATCGCTGATGGCCACCTCCCCCACCCCCAGTACCTCGGGGATGAGCATGATGTCGGACTCCACCGTGCCGGTGAGGGTCTTGACCGGCAGATGGTAGGAGCCGGTATACATGAAGGCGCTCACCCCGGCGGCGCGAAACTCGCGCACCTTGCCGAGCACCTGGGCCGGGCTGCGGGTCAAGCTGTCGGTACCAAGCGCCGCCACCAGGGTAGTGACCCCGGCGCTCAGCGCCTCCCTTGCCGAGAGCTCCGGCGTGCGAAAACCAAAGCCCCCCTCGCCGCCACCGCCGGTGATGTGGGCCAGCGGATCCACCAGTCCGGGCACCAGATAGCGGCCGCGACCGTCCACCCGCGTCAGCGGCCAGTCGGCGGGAACAGACAATCCCTGCCCGAGCCAGGCGATGCGGCCATCGGCCATCAGCAGATCCTGGCGGCCAAGCGGGGTCGGACCATAGAGTTCGGCCCCTTCGATCAGGGTCAACATGCGGCATGCTCCTCGTGAGGTTGATGTGCGCCGTCAAGCGGCAGCCATGCTGCACTCTACCCAGCCGACGGTCAGGGAGGGAAGCACTTCCTCACGGCCAGGCGGCCGTTTTCATAGGCAAGGGCCGCCGGATCCGCTAGGCTCAGCGGCAATCCCTTTGGCTGGTTCCCCCTCTCATGAACTATCTGGCTCACCTGCATCTGGCAGCCCATACCCACAGCTCCCTCACCGGCAACCTGCTTGGGGATTTCGTCAAGGGTGCCCTGCCCACCGGCCTCGCTGCGCAATTTGACGAGGGGATCTGGCTGCACCGCAAGATAGACGCCTTCACCGATGGCCACCCCGAACACAGGGCGGCGGTGGCCTGCTTCGAGGCACCCTGGCGCCGCTTTGGCGGCATCCTGGTGGACATGCTCTACGACCACTGGCTCAGCCTGCACTGGCCGCAGTTTCATGACGAGGCCCTGCCCCGCTTCCTGCAGCAGAGTTACCGGCACCTGCTGGTGGATGCAGACCGCCTGCCGGATGGGTTGCCGCTGCCCCTCAGACGGATGGCAGAGCAGAACTGGATCGCCTCCTATCAGCACAAAGAGGGGCTGGCGCAGGCCCTCAACGGCATCGGCCGCCGGCTGCGCCGCCCCCTGCCGCTCGGCGATGCGCTGCTCACCCTCAAGGGAGCGCAATGGCAAGGGTGCGAGGCGGGTTTTCTGCGCTTCTATCCTCAGCTGATGCAGTTCAGCGTGCAGCAGCTGGTCCACTATCGTGGCGGGGATGAACGGCCGCAGCCATGAGTACCCCGCGAAATGACGGCAAACACACTCTCTTTCGCTCCCTGTATTTCACGAGAGCATAACTCCGGTTGAGCTGGGGTAAGGAATATTTGCTTGGCAGTGACCCTTGATGGAAAAGATTTCATTCATTGAATATATATTTTCATATATCGTTCTGGCTGCAAAAAAATCAACGCCAATGAAGGCTCCACATAAATGATGCCACACCAGTTCTGACTGACATTATTTTCATATAAAAACGCCTGTCGAATGCCACCGCTATTATCCATGACTTCCAAAATAATAAAAAAGTCATTGACTAGCCAGCATTAATTATTACCCTCACGGTAATGGATATGTTTCATTTAAAACCCGCTGACATATTCATTACGAGAATAATATTCTCAATATCTGTCAATTGTAAGATTTTACAATAGCGATTAAAACCTGGAGAATTATGATAATGGAGATCAGGCATTCAACATTATGGATGGCCGTCAGTGCCATGCTTCCATTGATGGCGCATGCAGCCACCCCGCTGGATATAGATGCTCGCTGGAAACAGGAAGCCGTCATTATGCGCGCTACCCAAATACGGCAGCGGCAATTCAACAACAGCGCAAAAATATTTTCGACTGGCGCACCCAACACCTGCAAGTTGGCATGTCTTCGATAAGCGGAGAAGATGAGCTGATGATCAGCCCATTTTATATCTGCGAAATAGAATCGCTCTACAATATTCCGGGTGGCGCAGTCATCACCTCGGATATCATGGGCCCGGGTAATCAGCTTCCTCCCGCCACAGGCTGCACCAGGCAGGCAGCCAGATCCATCGCAGATAAAATACCCGACATGGACCCAAATAGCGGTTGGGAGCTCCTCAAATTCAATCTTGGCTACAAGATGCAGCATTATGCCAATGCGAAGTCCGCTTGGTCAGCCGATGGGGATGATGCATTCTCGACCAACCAATACCCCTACCTCATTCTCTACAACCGGATGACGGCAAAACTGCGGGTGATGGGATATTTCCCTGGCTACACCATAGGCACCGGCGTTGCGGTGACGCTCTCCACCACTGGCAAATCCAAGCTCTTTGACAGCAACCAGAGCGCGGATGCCCGATTTTACTCCAGCAGCAAGACCGGCTTTGGCGCCATCAATAACGCGCAGGATGGTGGCTGGGGGGTGACCGACTTTCATGTGAATCTGGATCCCTGTTCCGCCGGTTCAGATGAAATTCACTTGAACATCAAAATCAGTCCAAAAGCGATCGCCAATGTTGAACTGTATGGGCATGCCACCGGTATCTCGCAGAATATCACCGACGAGGGTATCGGCGATCCGGCGGCCTATCTGATGGATGTCTCGGGTAGCTTGAGCGACAACCTGGAACAGGCCGGCAATTATACCGTCAGCAATCTCTCCGACCTGCAGAATGTCTTCGGCGGCATCAACGACTCCGCCACCTCCAATGCCGTGGCCAGCGATGCCCTGGGTGCCGCAGGCGACTTTCTGGGCGGCATGATGGAGTTAGCTCCGGGGGGAAGCAGTGTAACGGCAGGCTTCAAGGCACTGGCTGGCACCCTGTCTGGCGTGGGATCCATCTTCGGAACACAGGCGGCGGCCGTGCCCGGCTACAGCCCAATCATTCCACAAATCTCCTTCTCGGAGGTGTATTTGCGGGGTGAAACGACCTCCTCAGATCCTGGCATCACGGTCAAACTGAAAATGCCGGGCAGTTTGTCCACCGCCTGGCAAGATTTTGGCGAAAATGGTGCCAGTGATATTTCGTTCCCGCTCTATGATGAGCCCATGGGCTTGTTCACCCTGTTGACCACCCCGAAGGTCCGTGTCGACAAGACCTATAGCGATCGCTCCAGCTCCCAGGGATACAAGCTGGTCACCACCTTCATCCCCTCCAACGTCGTGCTGGCAAGTAATGCCAAGTCGGGCTTGACCATGAGTGGCTGGAACACGACCGAGAATACCGGCATCAATCTCACCGGGAGATTGAAGATCAAATATCTGGTCAGTGCTGATGTCACCCCGCAGTTCACCAACCTTCACGATATAGACGGCAATAATGACAGCTTCTCCTATGCCGCTATGTCTACCAATGGCAGCAGTTCCAAGCTGTATACGGTAGTCACCGATGACGTGCCCTTGATGTATTTGTACGACCGCTTGAACAGCAAGCGCCCGAGCATTTCATTCAAGGGGGGAAAAGGGGTTGTGGATAGCATCTCCCTGATCGTCACGGCGAAGAATAATTCCGCCACCCTCCATGACAACATCTTGAATAAAGACATTGCCATGGTGAATAAAACGGACGCCGAGGGGAAATTCGTTCCCTATTATTTGACCATGAAAGAGTATCCCGCCACCTTGAGCTATACCAAGGACGCGCTGGATCCGGATAGCGATGCCAAGCGCCTGATCAATTCAGGACAACTGGGCAATGTGACGCTGACACCTAAGCGAGGTCTTGATATTCGTCTCGGTGCACCATCAAGTCAGGTCACCATAAAGAACTATTGCGCTGCAGAAGGGGAATATAACAAGCCCCATGAGGTCAGAAGCGATGGCACCTATGCCATCTTTGCCGATGAAGACATGGCTTATTACACTTATGAGCCAAAACAGGTCAGCCAAGTTCAAGAGACTTACCTGAACATGGGGCCTGATGGGAGTCATTATCCTGCCATGACTTGGGGATTTCTCTCCTTCAACCTGGGTGAATACGTCGCCAAATATGGCAATAGAAAACCGCGCTCGGTTTCATTCCGACTCGAACAGAAAGACACTCCTGATAACATTGGAATTTACAGTTACTGGAGTTACTACTTCTTCAGCGCCAACGCCTCAACCTGGGCGATGCGGCAAAACGGCTGGAAAGAGATGCAGCCCAAGTTCAGCGATCTAATCACCTTCGACACGGATCAACAGGTGATCTGGCTTGATGTGACTAACCTGTTCAATGCCGCCCTGGACAGGGCAAAAACGGGGAATGGCGATACCTATGAACAGCCAAGATTAAGCTTCGTGCTTGATACTGGTTATAATGTTCCCGGCCATCAATATGTCTATACCTCTGAAGCAACCCCGGTCAAATCGCCCCAGCTGACCATTAATTTCTAAGCGAACGGCAAGCGTAGCCAAGGCCCCTCAGGCCATAAAAAAAGTCCCTGCCAAGGCAGGGACTTTTTATTTGGGGCGCGCTCTGCACTGTGGTCGCAGCGACAGCCCGTTTTCCCCTGCAAGCCGGGGTAGAAACTCAGCGGGTCAGCTGTCGGCATCCTTTTTCTTGCGAATGCTCAGCCCCAACTCGCGGCCGCGCAGGCGGGCGTAATAGATGGTGCCGACAAAGGCCAGGGTGGTGAGCAGCAGCTCCACTACCGCCAGCCACCGCTCCCCTTCATCCGTGGTGATCAGTGTCAGGGCGTGCAGGAAGTAGGGCATCAGCACGAAGTTGCCCCAGGCGTGGGTGTAGGGGTTGCCCTGCACAATCCCCTTGAGCGGGAACAGCAGCGGCACCGTCCAGATCACCGGCAGCAGCCAGGGGTTGAGGTCTGGGTGGGGCGAGAGCCACAGGTGCCACAGCAGCACCCAGCCCAGCAGGCCGAAAAAGCCGACCAGGGTCAGCAGACGGGCGAAGCGGGTGCTCACTTGAGGATCTCCAGCACCTGCTCGGGGGGGCGGCCGATGCGGGCCTGGCCGTTCTTGATGACGATGGGGCGCTCGATGAGCTTGGGATGCTGATGCATGGCGCGAATGAGGGCGTCGCCATTCACCTCGCCCAGACCCAGCTCCTTGTAGAGATCTTCCTTGGTGCGCATCAGCTGGCGCGGATCGCTGAATCCCAGCTGGCTCAGCAGGGTGCGGATCTCTTCCTCGCTCGGGGCCTGCTCCAGATAGAGCACCACAGCCGGGGCGATCCCGTGTTGTTCCAGCAAGGCCAGGGTTTCACGGCTCTTGGAGCAGCGCGGATTGTGGTAGATTTGGGTCTCGCTCATGATAACTCCCTGATTAATCGCAAGATGGGACAAGAAACGGCGCTATTGTAGGGGAAACTGATGGTCAGGGTAAGCGCGAGAGTGCAGGAATTGAAACGAATTTGTTGGCTGATTGTGGCCGGTCTGCTGACGGCCTGCAGCCCGGCCCCCCAGTTCACCGACAGCCAGCACCTGCCGGTGGCCCTGGCCGACTTTGCCGGCAAGCCGCTGTTGGTCAACTACTTCGCCCCCTGGTGTGCCCCCTGCCTGCGGGAGCTGCCGCTGCTGGAGGCGCTGGCGCGGGAGGGAGAGATCGCCGTGGTGATGGTCAACTATGACCCGACCACACCGGCCGAGCTTCGCAAACTGGCCGGGCAGTACCACATCAGAGTGCCGCTGCTCATCCCACGGCAGGAGGCGAGCCTCCCCTTCCCTCGCCCCGCCGGGCTGCCCACCAGCTATCTGCTCGATGGCAAAGGAAAACTCCTGCAGAGCCTGGTGGGGGAGCTCACCCCATCGCAGCTCGAGGCCCTCAAGGAATCCGTCAAGCCGGCTGGCCACTGAGCCTGACCCCTTGCCGCCGGCCGCTCTGTTTCCCCACCCTTCCCCCCGTTGTTGCCCATCGGCAACCTGCATCAACGACAAGGGCGCCCCCTGGTGCGCCCTTGTCGTGCGTGAGAGCCGCTGGCCCGTCAGCCCTTGAGGCTGTCGAGATCCTTCTTGGCCCGCTCCAGCTCGGTGATCCGTGCCTCAAGCCTTGCCAGGGTCAACTTGTCGTTGGTGGTGCCGCGCGCCACGATCAGCTCGTCGATGGCCGCCTGGTAGTCACCGCGCAGGGAGAGCATCTCGGCCCGTGCCATGTGCAGCTCGGTCATCCTGCCCGCCTTGCGATAAGCATCGGAGAGCAGGCTCCAGGCCAGGTTGTTCTCTTCGTGCTCGCGGGCATAGGGGTCGAGAATGGCGATGGACTTCTTGTAGTTGCCCCCTTCCAGGTAGGCGTTGCCGAGGTTCACCACCACCACTTCGTTGTCCGGCATGCGGGTGCGGAACTTCTCGAGCCGGGCGATGGCCTGGGCGCTGCGCCCCTTGGCCAGATCGATGTCGGTGAGGGCGTCCACCACGAACAGATCTTCCGGGTGGCGAGTCGCCAGCTCCTGCATCAGGGCGTCGGCCTCGTCGGTGCGCTTGAGCTGCAGCAGCGCCAGCGCCTTGCCGTAGATGGCCGCATCCTTGAGCGGGTAGTCCCCCTTCTGCAACCGGTTGTCGAAATAGGTGAGCAGGGCCTGCGGGCTCTCGGTGCCAAAACGCACCTGAATGCGCACCTTGGCCAGCCAGAAGTCGAGGCTGGGTGGCAGATTGCGACGGCCATAACTGCCCGCCCGGGCGCGCGCCTCGCTGATCCGGGTCTCCGGCAGCGGGTGAGTCAGCAGCATCTCAGGGGGCTTGCTGGCATATCGATACTCGGCCGCCAGCTTCTGGAAGAAGTTGGCCATGCCCATGGGATCGAAACCGGCGTCATACAGCGTTTTCATGCCGATCCGGTCCGCTTCGTATTCGTTGTCGCGGGTGTAGTTGATGGCCGACTGCATGGAGAGACCCAGCGTGGTCTGCAGCGCGGCGATCCCTGCGGTGGGGTTGATCACCGCGAGCGCAATGGAGCCCACCAGCCCGGCCAGGGTCATGGCGGAGCTGCTCGCCTGCGCTTCCATGTAGCGGGCGATGTGGCGCTGGGTCACGTGGGTGATTTCGTGCGCCAGTACCGAGGCGAGTTCGCTCTCGCTGTCGGCATAGAGAAACAGGCCGGTGTGCACCTTGACCCGCCCGCCGAGGAAGGCGGCCGCGTTGATGCTGGGGTCGTTGATGAGGAAGAAGGTGAACGGGAAGCGCACCCCGTCGGCGTTGGAGAGCAGCCGCTGGCCCAGATCGTCGATGTACTGGCTCAACACGGGATCATCTATGATCGGCAAACCGGCCCGGGCAAAGCGCATGAAGGCGTTGCCGTAGCGCACCTCCTGCTCGATGGGCAGGGCGGCCACCCCGGCGGTGCCGATATCGGGAAGCTGGTTGCTGGCCTGGGCATGGAAAGTGGCGCCCATCAGGGAAGCCAGCAGGGGGAGCGATGCCATCAGGGGGGAAAAGCGTGCCACGTTATCTCTATCTCCAATCAGACCCTACCGGGACACCGGCAGAATACCCTTGCCCATCAAGGGCTACAAGCGTTGTTTCGTGCTCTCATCACGGCCATAATAGCCGCCATCACGCGCGATGGAGCCTCCATGGAATACCTCGACCTGACCCCCTGGCGTTGCCCCGAGCCGCTGATCCGGCTCAAGCTCTGGTTGCGCCAGGCCAAAACCGGTCAAGCCCTCGCCATCCGGCTGGCCGATGCCGGCTCCCGGCAGGACATTCCCGCCTTTCTGCAGCGCCAGGGTCACCCCTTCACCTTGCAGGAAGCGCCGGACAATACCCTCTCTTTGCAGTTGGTGGTCGGGGCCAGGCACCACAGCCAGCCCCAGTAACGTAAAGGATGTCGCCATGTTAGAAGTCATCAAGCGCTGGTATCAGACCCGTTTCTCCGATCCCGATGCCGTCACCCTGTTTCTGCTGCTGGCGGCCTGTTTCGCCGTGCTCTGGCTGTTTGGCGATCTGCTGGCGCCACTGTTGGTCGCACTGGTGATGGCCTACCTGCTGGAGTGGCCGGTGAGCCGGCTGCAGCGGGCCGGGCTCTCCCGCACCCTGGCCACCAGCCTCATCCTGCTGCTGTTCATCGCCCTCACCGCCATGGCGTTTCTCGGCCTCATCCCGACCCTGGCAAGCCAGGGGCTGAACCTGGCCAAGGAGTCCCCGGCCATGCTCTCCCATGCCCAGGACTATGTGCGCACCCTGCCGGAGCAGTACCCCGAGCTGGTCGATGTCAGCCTGGTGGAGACCGTCATCGACAACATGCGCCAGCGTATCCTGAGCGGGGGCGAGCAGCTGGTGACCGCCTCCCTCGGCTCCCTCATCAACGTGGTGGCCATCCTCATCTACGCCATCCTGGTGCCCTTGATGGTGTTCTTCATGCTCAAGGACAAAGAGATATTGATGGGAGGGCTGCGTCGCTTCCTGCCGCGCAACCGCACCCTGGTCAACCGGGTCTGGGTGGAGATGAACGAGCAGATCCTCAACTACATCCGCGGCAAGGTGATCGAGATCCTCATCGTCGGAGTGGCGACCTATATTCCATTCGCCCTGATGGGGCTGCGCTACTCGGCGCTGCTGGCGGTGGCGGTGGGCTTCTCGGTGCTGATCCCCTACATAGGCGCCGCCGCGGTGACGGTGCCGGTGGCCATGGTGGCCCTGTTCCAGTGGGGGCTGACCCCCGAGTTCACCTGGCTGATGGTGGCCTATCTGGTGATCCAGGCCCTCGACGGCAATCTGCTGGTACCTCTGCTCTTCTCCGAGGCGGTCAACCTGCATCCGGTGGCTATCATCGTTGCCGTGCTGGTGTTTGGCGGCCTGTGGGGCTTCTGGGGGGTCTTCTTCGCCATCCCCCTCGCCACCCTGGTCAAGGCGGTGCTCAATGCCTGGCCCAAGCGCGAAGAGCTGCCCGCCGTGCCCAAATAATGCGATAGTCGTGCCTGGCCATCGATGACAACGGAGTGTCCATGAAGATATTGCAAATGCTCATACGGACGGGGCTGGCAGCTCTGCTCCTGACCACCCTGCCGGCCCGGGCCGACCTCGATATCGGGGCGCTCAGCGCCTTCTCCAGCGACAGCCCCGACAGCCCCATTCCCAAAGGGTTGGTGCTGGGCGGGGCCGTCATCGGCGGTCAGGCCCGCTACCAGCACCAGGATGACACCCTGCTGCCGATCCCGGGTGCCCTCTACTTTGGCGACAACCTCATGTATCTGGGGGATCGGGCCCGCTACTACCTGAGCCGCAATGGCGGCCTCTCCACCTACGCCTTCGGCCGGATGCGCTTTGGCAATCTGGATCCGGACGATGATCCCTTCCTGCACGGCCTCGACAAGCGCAAGGGTGAGTTCGAGGCCGGGATCGGGGCCGATCTCATCACCCCCTATGCCCTCTGGAGCGTGCGGGCCACCAGCGACGTGACCGGCACCAGCAATGGCCAGGAGCTGATGCTGTGGGCCAACTTCCCCATCATTCGCGGCCCGCTGCTGCTGATGCCGGGGGCCGGCGTCATGCTGCGCAGCCACAACCTCGCCAACTACTACTTCGGCGGTGTCTCGCAAGACGAAGCGAGGGCGGACAGGCCGGCATGGAACACCGGCACCACCCTCTCCCCCATGGTCTCCCTCATCGGCAGCTATCGCTTCAACGCCAATTGGATCGGCGGCTTTGGCATCAACTACGAGCGCTATGACGGCGACATCGCGGACAGCCCCCTTGTCCAGCATCAGGGGGAACTCTATGCCGGGCTGGGGCTCGGCTATATCTGGTAACGCCCAGACCACACCCAAGAGAAAAGGAGCCCATGGCTCCTTTTCTTGTTATCCGGCAGAGAACACTGTTACAGGCGGGCCAGAAACTCGGCCAGCGCACCGTTGACGAAGGCGGGGTTCTCCAGCGAGGCGATGTGGCCGGCCGCCGGGATCTCCTTGAACGGGCAGCCCAGCACCTCGGCCATCAGGTAGCCTTCCAGCACAGGGCGGGCCTTGTCCTGGCAACCCGTCATCACCAGCGCGGGCAGCCTCATCTCTTCCAGCCACTCAATGCGATCTTCGCGGGTTACGAAGCTGCGGCCCACCGCCACCATGGCGGCCACCTTGTCGGCCGGCCAGGCGGCGAGGCGCGCCTTGAAACCGCTCATCAGATCGGCATCCGGCTGGTCGGCAAAAAACAGCGGCGCCACCTGCTCGACGATGGGTGCCGGGATGGTGCCAAGCTGCTCGATCATGGCCAGCATGCCGAGGTAGCGCTCGCAGGTGATCTGGGGCTCGAGGCCGACGAAGCTGTCCATCAGCACCAGTCCCTTGAGGCGCGCAGGCGCCATGCGCGCCAGCTCCACGCCCCACATGCCGCCGATGGAGAGCCCCACCAGCACGAACTCGTCGATGCCGAGCGCATCGAGCAGGGCCAGGTGGTCGCGGGCCAGGGTCGCCAGGGTGCAGCCCCCCTCTGGCAGCGCATCGGAATCACCGTGGCCCCACAGCTCGGGCACGATGCAACGGTACTGCCCCTTGAGGGCCTCCACCTGGGGCGCCCACATGGCGCTGTCCCACAGGTAGCTGTGACCAAACAGCACGACCGGGCCCTGCCCCTCGTCCAGATAGGCCATCTGGCGGCCTGCTATCTCCATAACTTGCTTCATGTTTTCTCCTGTTGCCAACAGCCGGTGATGAGACGGCAGTGCAAATCGCCATCACTGGCTTCATGTTTTTTATTGCCCGCCGGCGGCTCGTGAGGCGGCAGTGTAACACGACCCCCTTGGCAGTGACGCCCGCCTGGTGCAATCTGGAAAGGACTCAATAAGGAGACAATCATGCCGAAGGACAAGAGCAAGAAGCGCCCGCGCCTGGACAAGAAGACCTACGAGCACCACCTGGCCCATCTGCAGGAGGAGCTGGTCAAGCTGCAGGAGTGGGTCAAACAGGAGGGGCTGAAGGTGGTGGTGCTGTTCGAGGGTCGCGACGCCGCCGGCAAGGGGGGCGTCATCAAGGCGATCACCGAGCCCCTCAACCCCCGGGTCTGCCGGGTCACCGCCCTGCCAGCGCCCTCTGACCGGGAGCGCTCCCAGTGGTACTTTCAGCGCTACGTGACCCACCTGCCCGCCGCCGGCGAGATGGTGCTGTTCGACCGCTCCTGGTACAACCGGGCCGGGGTCGAGCGGGTGATGGGCTTTTGCAGCGACAACGAGTATCGCGAGTTCCTGCGCGCCTGCCCCGAGTTCGAGCGGATGCTGACCCGTTCGGGGATCACCCTCATCAAGTACTGGTTCTCGGTCAGCGACGAGGAGCAGGAGAAACGGTTCAAGGAGCGGATCAACACCCCCATCAAACGCTGGAAGTTCAGCCCGATGGATCTGCAGTCCCGCTCGCGCTGGGTGGAGTACTCCCGCGCCAAGGATGACATGTTCATCTACACGGATACCGAGGATTGCCCCTGGTTCGTGGTGGAGGCGGACGACAAGCGCCGTGCCCGCCTCAACTGCATCTCCCACCTGCTGGGCAAGGTGCCCTACGAGGCGATCCACTACGAGCCCATCACCCTGCCCCCCATCAACACCGAGGGTTACGAGCGCCCGCCGCTCACCAGCCAGCACTTCGTGCCGGACATTACCGCCGCGCTCGAGGCCTGATCTCTGCCACCTCGCCTGCCGTGCTCGCCAAACGGCAAGCAATAAAAAGCCGGTCTTGCGACCGGCAAAAAGGCATTGAATATAAAGAAAAGGAAACCTCGGCAGCCGCCCCTTGTCAGGTGCGGATGTATTTGGCCGTGCGCGGGAACGCCTGCTCCTTGGCATCGAACAGGTAGCAGGCCTCGGCCGGGATGCCGACGCTGTACTCCTGGCCGGTGGCCACGTCCACGTCGGAGCTCGCCTTGACGGTGAAGTCGTGGCCGCCCACGTCCATGTAGACGAAGGATTCCGCCCCCAGGTGCTCGGCGACCTGTACCACGCCGCTCACGCGGCTGTCGGCATGGGCGTGATCCAGCGGCACCAAATGCTCGGGGCGAATCCCCAGCTCCACCTTGTCGCCAACCGCGCCGCGGCGGGCATCGACCCGCACCCGCACGCTGTCGCCCGTGGTCAGCTTGACCAGGCACTCCTGCTCGCCAATCTCCACCAGCTCGCCGGCCAGGAAGTTCATCTTGGGGGAGCCGATGAAGCCCGCCACGAACTTGTTGTCCGGGTTGTGGTAGAGCTCGAGCGGGGTGCCGAACTGTTCCAGGTTGGTGGTCGCATCCGCCTTGAGCGGGCTCAGTACCACGATGCGGTTGGCCAGGGTCATGGCCTCCACCTGGTCGTGGGTCACGTAGATGATGGTGGAGTTGAGCTCCTTGTGCAGCTTGGCGATCTCGATACGCATCTTGACCCGCAGGGCGGCGTCGAGGTTTGACAGGGGTTCGTCAAACAGGAACACCTGCGGCTGCTGGACGATGGAGCGGCCGATGGCGACCCGCTGGCGTTGACCACCGGAGAGGGCCTTGGGCTTGCGGTCCAGCAGCGGCTCGAGACCCAGGATCTCGGCGGCGCGCATTACCCGCTTGTGGATGTTCTCCTTGTCCATCTTCTTGAGCTTGAGGCCGAAGGCCATGTTCTCGTAGATGTTCATGTGCGGATAGAGTGCGTAGGACTGGAACACCATGCCGACGTTGCGCTCTACCGGCGGCACGTCGTTCATGTAGCGACCGCCTATGGTCAGCTCGCCGCTGGTGATGTCTTCCAGACCGGCGATCATCCGAAGCAAGGTGGACTTGCCGCAACCGGACGGGCCGACGAAGACGATGAACTCCCCTTCCTTGATGGCCAGGTTGATATTGCGCAGGGTGTCCTTGTGGACAGCCGGGTCGTAATTTTTGCGAACGTTGTTGAGTACTACTTCAGCCATGTCGAGCTCCGCTCTTGAATCTTTGCAAATCGTGATGGCGGGGGGAGTCGGCTCCCCCGGCCATGAACCGTTAACCTTTCACGCCGCCGGCAGTGAGACCACCCACCAGCCAGCGCTGGGCGAGCAGGAAGACGACCGTGATGGGGAAGCCCGACAGCACGGCGGCTGCGGCGAAGTCACCCCACAGGTAGTTCTGCGGATAGAGGTACTGCTGGGCCCCGACCGCCAGGGTCAGATTGTTCACATCCTGCAGCAGGATGGAGGCCATGGGCACCTCGGTAATGGAACCGATGAAGGCCAGGATGAACACCACCGCTAGGATGGGCACCGACAGCGGCAGCAGGATCAACCGGAACGCCTGCCACGGGGTGGCACCGTCGATGGCCGCCGCCTCTTCCAGGGAGGAGTCGATGGTCTCGAAGTAGCCCTTGATGGTCCAGACGTGCAGGGCGATGCCGCCCATGTAGGCCAGGATCAGGCCGCCGTGAGTGTTGAGACCCAGCCAGGGGATGTAGTCACCAATCTTGTTGAAGAGCGCATAGATGGCCACCAGTGCCAGCACCGCCGGGAACATCTGGAAGATCAGCATGCCCTGCAGGATGGTGGACTTGCCACGAAAACGCAGACGGGCGAAGGCGTAGGCACAGGTGGTGGAGAGCACCACTATCATCAGGGCGGTGATGCCCGCGATCTTGATGGAGTTCCACAACCAGGTCAGCACCGGGAACGGCGGCGGCGTGATGCTGCCATCGGCGTTGGTGATGGACATGCCCAGCGCCAGCTTCCAGTGATCCAGGGTCGGATTGGAAGGGATGATCTCCCCTACCGCGAAGTTGCCGTTTCTAAACGAGATGGCGATGACCATGATCAGGGGGAAGATGATCAGTGCCAGGAAACCCCACATCACCAGGTGGGTTGCCCACACCCGGTATTTGACTGATTTGGGTTGTACGATTGCCATGTTGAAGCCTCCTTACAGTTGCTTGTCGGCTTTGGACAATTTCAGGTTGAGCAAGGCCAGCGCACCCACGATGAGGAAGATGGCGGTGGCGATGGCACTGGCCAGACCGTAGTCCTGACCACCCGAGCCCTGGAACGCGATCCGGTAGGTGTAGCTCACCAGCAGGTCGGTGGTCCCGGCCGGAGTGCTGGCGCCAATGATGTCCGGCGCGCCGTTGGTCAACAACTGGATGAGCACGAAGTTGTTGAAGTTGAACGCGAACGAGGCAATCAACAGGGGCGTCAGCGGCTTCATCAAGAGCGGTACTGTGATCTTGAAGAAGTTCTGCACCGGACCGGCACCGTCCATGGCGGACGCCTCATAGAGATCTTCCGGAATGGCTTTGAGCAGGCCCATGCAGAGGATCATCATGTAGGGGTAGCCAAGCCAGGTGTTGACGATGAGGATCATCACCTTGGCCAGGAAGGGGTTGGTATACCAGTCAGGCTTGATGCCGAAGGCCGCTTCCAGGAACAGGTTGATCTCGCCGAAGTTCTGGTTGAACAAACCCTTGAACACCAGGATGGAGATGAACGCCGGGATGGCATAGGGCAGGATCAGCATGACCCGGTAGAAACCGCGCCCCTTGAGGGACTCCCACTGCACCAGACAGGCCAGCACCATGCCGATGGCCAGGGTGAAGCCCACCGAACAGGCGGAGAAGATCACGGTCCAGACGAAGATCTGCAGGAACGGCGCCTGGATACCCGGATCGGTGACGATGCGGGCGAAGTTCTTCCAGCCCACGCTCACCACGAAGCCTGGTGCCACGCTCTTGCCGACAAACTGGCCCTGCTCGTCGATGTATTGATAGAAGCCGGTGTCGCCGTTGGGCAGCATCAGCTCGCCGCTCTGGTTGTCACGCAGCAGGTTGCTGTCTTTGATCACCACCCCGGACTTGAGCACGGCACCGTCAAGCAGACGGGTGTACTGCTGTTTCTGGGCGGCGAACTTGCGCAGGCTGCTCAGGGTCAGGTGGGTGCCGCCATCCGGCAGCACCAGATCGAGGGCGCTCAGATGGGTGCGGTGATCGACGATGGCCCGGATGGGCGCCACCTGGTCCACGGCCTCACCGGCCAGGGGTTGCAGCTGAACAACTTGTACCTTGTCATGAACCCTGCCCTCGCGGACAGCCAGCTCACGGGCCTTGTTGTTCATCAGGGTAACGGGTTGACTGATAAAGGATTGGTCGTCCTGTTTCAGCAGCAGCTGAAACTGATTGTTCTCACCACCTAGGAGGGTGAAATCGAATTCACCGCCCGCCACCTTATAGGTTTTTTTCAGATGGTAATCCCGCGCCTGCTCGATGGAGAGCAGATTGGATCCCGAATAGTTGGTGAAGGCGATGCCGATCGTGTAGGCAAGAGGGAAGATGATAAAAACAACCATGCCAGCCACACCGGGGAAGATATAGCGGTGGGCATAGGTCTTCTTGTTCATGAAGACATACAGACCGACGGAGACCACCACCAGATCAAGCAGAGCGAATACCCACTCACCGCTGGCGTACATCATCACGGCTGCATAACCGTTGAGGATGGCTACCAGGGCAGCAATGGTCCACTTAAGCCAGGTGTGCTTATCCTTCGGACCGGCATAGGATTCGATAGAAGGTACTACTTCCATGCCAATTAACCTTTATAACGCCAAGAGAGATTTGAGAGAGTGGGAGGCCGTTGCGGCCTCCCGGGTAGTGCGTGCTTACTGAACGATACGCTTGGCAGCGGTATCCAGGGCTTCGTCAACGCTCTGACGGCCGGAGGTCACGTTCTTGAGGGCAGTTTCGAAGGAGGACCAGAAACGGCTCATTTCAGGCACGGACGGCATCGGCTCGCCATTCTGGGCGTTTACCATGGTGGCCTTGATGTGCGGATCCGCTTCCAGGGTCTTCTGGAAGGACTTCAGCGCCACGGCGCCCAACGGCTTGTCGGCGTTGACCGGAGCCAGACCGGCATCGGTCAGCAGGTAGTTTTCCAGGAACTCGATGGCCAGATCCT
Source organism: Aeromonas sp. 600276 (assembly GCF_049175815.1). Lineage (NCBI taxonomy): Bacteria > Pseudomonadati > Pseudomonadota > Gammaproteobacteria > Aeromonadales > Aeromonadaceae > Aeromonas > Aeromonas sp. 600276. The sequence goes on from NZ_JAAKVU010000006.1 coordinate 198,354, forward strand.
TGTTCGGGCTGGCGGCGTTGATGGTGGCACCCAGCACGCCGACGAAGGCCTTGGCCGGTTTACCCTTCAGGGTCGGCAGGGAGGCAACGCCGTACTTGATGCCGCTCTTGTCCAGGTTGCTCCAGGCCCAGGGACCGTTGATCATCATGGCCACTTCGCCCTTGTTGAACTTGGCGTCCATCACACCGTAGTCGATGCCTTTTTCCAGATGACCGGACTTGATCATCTCGGAGATGTAGCCGACACCGGCCTTGGCACCCGCGTTGTTCACGCCGGTGTCTTTCACGTCATAACCGGTAGCGGTCTTTTTGAAGGCGTAGCCACCGTTGGCAGCCACCAGCGGGTAGCTGAAGTAGGGGGTGTCATAGGCCCACATGATGGCGCGTTTGCCGCTCTTCTTCAGGGTCTCGTCAATCTTGGCGATCTCTTCGAAGGTCTTCGGCGGCTCCGGCAGCAGATCCTTGTTGTAGATCAGGCTGACGGCTTCAACGGCAACCGGATAACCGTAGGTCTTGCCATCGACGGTCATGGCATCCCAGGCGAACTGTTCAAACTTGGCTTTGGTGGCGGCATTCGGGGTCACGGGGACCAGCAGACCGGCCTTGACCCACTCACCGTAACGGTCGTGAGCCCAGAAGAAGATGTCCGGGCCGTTGCCGGTGGCAGCGGCTTGCTGGAATTTCACTTCCACCTGATCAGGGTGAGCAACCGTCACCTTGATGCCGGTTTCGGCTTCAAATTTCTTACCTACTTCGGCCAGACCATTGTATCCCTTGTCACCGTTGATCCAGATGGTCAGTTGGCCTTCGTCAATGGCGGCAGTGGCAGAGCAAGCCACACCCAGAGTAGCCAGACCGATCAGGGATGACAGCAATTTCTTTTTCATGAGCCTTTCCTTGTATTAGTTCCGCGCTGCAAGAGCATTGTGTGCGAGATGAATATTATCCCAAGCCGTTACCGCCTCACATGACGCAACTCGCATTTTTGAAACGCAATTACGTATTTTCTTCCGGAAAGTTCTGAAAACATTTTCTTATTTCAGGGGGTTAATGCCATTTATTGGCATATTTATCGCCAAATTAAGAAATTAAATTACCAAAGAGAAATAAATAAACATGAATGAAAGGGTTTTCACCTCATTGAAAACCCTTTCACAGGGATTATTCTGTTTAATTTGTTAACAAATCACCGAGTTGGTTTCGCTGCCACCTACCCCGTTAAATAAAAAGACACCGCAGCAGGCTGCGGTGTCTTTTTGCCAAAAGTGGAAAGCAGATCACATTACGACTGGCGCAACAGCTGATCCTTGAGGTTGGGCGGCACCCCCTTGATGGTCAGGGTATCGGTCTGGGGATCGTAGAAAATCCGGCTGTTGAGCAGCTTCTGCTCGAAGCTCAACGTCAGGCCGCCACCGGAGCCGACGAACTTGGTCAGCCCGCGCAGGGTGGAGCGGTCGGCCGGGAAACGCTCTTCCAGCTCGTACTCCTGACCAATGAAGCTGTAAAAATCGAGGTCGCCCTCCCCTGCCTCTTTTGACGAGAGCTCTGCCGACAGCTCCCTGATCTCGATCTCTTCACCGGCGCTGGCCTGCTCGGTGCAATATTTGAAGACCTGTTTCTTGTAGTCGTTGCGCTCGGCCGGTTCGAGCTGGCGGCTGTCGCAATAGTCGTCCACCGCCTGCAGCAGCCCCTTGTTCTGGATCTTGGCATCCATCCCCTCGCGGGCACCCAGCAGCTCCATGAAAAAATCACCCAGCTTGCGACCGACCCGGCCCTTGCTGAAGGTGATGTAACGGCGCGAATCAACCTGGGTTTTCCATTCGGTGAGATCGATGCGGGCCACCAGGTTCAATTTGCCGATATCCAGATACTGGATGTGGCGCAGCTCCAGCGCCTCGCTGACGGTGACGCTCTCCTTGCCCTCCAGCAGGGCGATCATCAGATAATCCACACCCACGTAGTTGTACTTGGCAAACAGCAGCACCCCCTGCTCGTCGAGGGCGTGCTCCACCAGCTGCTTGACCAGCAGCTGGGTCATCTCCACCGAGAAGGGCACGAATTCGAGCTGCTCGTCCAGCAGCTTTTCCAGCGCGATGCGAAACAGGGGAGAGGGCTGTTTGGGGGCCTCTTCCCCCTCTGCCAGCTCGACGATGGCGGCCTCGGGGTCGGCGAAGAAGCCGAAGCCCTTGCCCCCCTTGCCGTTGTAAATGCGGTGCAGCTCCGCCATCAGCCCCTGTACCGCCTCATCGGCAGGCAGAAGCTGGCTGCGGGTGTCGGCGTGAGGTTGACCATCGCCGCCCTGGCGCAGGGAGTGAAGAATGATCTTGTCGATATCGAGACTCATGTCACAAAGCCATAGTGTTAGCCGAAAGGGTGAAGTATTATAAGGCGCTTTGAACCGAGATGAACCCAAGATTATGCCCATCGTATCAAAGTACAATAACGAGCAGTTTGACGCCCTGATGAACGACCTGATCACCGCCCTGGAGAAGCACAAGGCGCCGGTGGACCTCAGTCTGATGGTGCTCGGCAACCTGACCACCAACATCATCAATGGCATGGCCCCGGCCCAGCGTCAGGCGATCACCGAGAAATTCATCCAGGCGCTCACCGCCTCGGTCGATCATCGCCACGACGCTCATTGAGTCTCTTCGCATTCTTTGATGTTTTTCAAGCAGATGGATCACTATGGTCGAAACCGGCAACCCCTATCGTGATAATGTCTCTCGCCTGATCACCTGGGGGCATTGGTTCTCCTTCTTCAACATCATTCTGGCCATGCTGATCGCCACCCGTTATCTGGGGACGATCAGCTGGCCGTCGACCACGCTCGGCGTGACCTATCTCATCATCAGCTGGATCGGTCACTTCTCGTTTCTGAGCTTTGTCACCTACCTGTTGACGATCTTCCCCCTGAGCTTCGTGCTGCCCAGGGAGAAACCATTGCGCTTCATCTCCGCCATCATCGCCACCCTGGCGCTGGTGCTGCTGCTTATCGACACCCAGGTGTTCCAGCTGTTCAAGTTCCACCTCAACGGTCAGGTGTGGCAGTTGCTGCTGGATCAGGCCCAGACCGAGGAGGGCTCGATCTGGAGCATCATCTTCGTGGCGGTGCCCACCATCTTCCTGGTGCAACTGCTGCTGTCGGCCTATGTCTGGCGCAAGATCAACAAGCGCAAGCGCCGCCAGTACGGCAATCAGGTGGGGCTGGCCCTGCTGGTCTGTTTCATCCTGACCCACGTGGTCAACAGCTGGGCCGATGCCACCCTGTATCAGCCCATCACCATGCAGCGCGCCAACTTCCCGCTCTCCTACCCGATGACCGCCAAGAGCTTCCTCGCCAAGCACGGCTGGCTGGATCTGGATCAGTACGAGAAGAAGGCCGAGTCCCAGGATGGCGACAGTGTGAGCCGGCTGCGCTACCCGCTGCGCCCGCTCAGCGTCAACGCCCCGCTGACCCACAAGAACCTGCTGATCGTGGTGGTCGACTCCCTGCGGGCCGACATGCTCAACAACATCAACATGCCCAATCTGCAGCGCTATGCGGATCAGCACCTCAACTTTGCCAACCACATGAGTGGCGGCAACGATGACGCCATGGGGATGTTCAGCCTGTTCTACGGCCTGCCTGGCCACTACTACGACGACATTCGCAACGACAAGACCCCGCCGGTGCTGTTTGACGAGATGCTGCGCCAGGACTACCAGTTCGGCCTGTTCGGCGCGCTGGAAGATGCCCAGCAGTATCGCCAGAGCATCCTCTCCGGCCTGCGCAAGCAGGTGTTCGTCTCCGAGCAGACCGACGATACCCAGCTTGTCGGCGACTGGCAGCAGTGGCTCGCCAAGCGCTCCCCTGACCGCCCCTGGTTCTCGCTGGTCTATCTGTCGAGCCCGGGCGACTACCAGCTGCCGGCCGGCATCAAGGGCCCCTTCCAGCCGGAGCTCACCAAGTTCAACCCGGCCACCGCCTATCAGGCCGAAAACCTGCAAAAGCTGGAAAACCGCTACAAGAACTCGGTCTTCTACACCGATCAGCTGCTGGAGCAGATGCTGACCCAGTTGCAGCAGCAGGGCATTGGCGAGCAGACCATCGTCGTGGTCACCGCCAACCACGGCCAGGAGTTCAACGATACCCAGAGCAACAGCTGGGGCTATGGCACCAACTACTCACCCTATCAGGTGCAGGTGCCCTTCGTGCTGGCCTGGCCGGGCAACGAGACCCTGCCGACGAGCCCGGTGAGCAGCCACCTGGATCTGGTGCCGACCCTGATGCAGGGGATGCTGGGGGTGCGCAACCCGCCGCGGGACTACAGCATAGGCCGCAACCTGTTCGACAACAGCCCGCGCAACTGGCTGCTGGCGGGGGATCAGCGCGACTTTGCCATCTATCAGGGCAACACCATCACCCACTTCAACAAGCAGGGTGACTTCGAGCTGCTGGAGCGCAACAGCTACCGTCCCATCAAGCACGGCACCCCGGACATGGGGGTCATGATCCAGGTGATGAACGAGCTGAACCGCTTCTACCGCGCCCCCTGAGGCCCGTCCTGTATCCCTTGAAAACCCGCTCCTCGAGCGGGTTTTTTATTTCCGCCAAGACCTGTGCAGGGGCTGCCAAACCCTCAGCCAACACCTTGCCACCCTTCCCCATTTCATCCCCCCGTCTGCCTGCCCTGCGTCCTGCAGGCACAAACGTTGGCCCACTTTGCTACTGATGTCTTCATCAAAAAATGCAGCCTGATCAGGATCATAAAAACAAAATGATAATGATTATCAATCATTGATCTGATTGGACCTCTCTGCAATAATCCGCGGCCTTCAGGCTTAAATAATAATTATTCTCAAGATGAAAACACTACTTCACTACTGGCCCATGCTGCTGTCCGGTACAGCGCTGGCCGCTGGCGATCCCGCAGGGATAGACACCTCCGGCACCACCCCGCCCAAGGCGCGCGAGACCATAATCGTCAAGGGTCAGCGGGTCGAGCAGAAACTGTCCGACATCTCGGGCTCCATCACCGTCATCACCGAAGAGGATCTGGAGCGCCAGATAGCCACCGAGCTCACCGACGTGTTCAAGAACGAACCCGGCGTCTCGGTGACCGGCTCGGCGGGCCGGCCGCAAAACATCAGCATCCGCGGCATCGGTGGCAACCGGGTGCTGATCGTCAAGGACGGAGTCCGGGTCAGCGACGGCTTCGGTGCCGACGATCTCAACGACAAGGTGGGCCGCTTCAGCTTCGATCTCGATGACGTCAAGCAGATCGAGGTGGCCAAGGGAGCAGGCTCCGCCCTGCACGGCTCGGACGCCATCGGCGGCACCGTGGTCATCACCACCAAGCAGCCGGAAGATTACCTGCAGGGGCAGGATGCCTACCTCAGCAGCAAGGTGCTGCACGATGGCAGCAGCGACAAGCAGAAACTGAGCGCCACCGGCGCCGCCCGCTGGGGCGAGAGCGCCCACCTGCTGCGCCTCTCCGGCTGGCAGGGGCACGAGACTGCCAACTACGACCAGAGCCGCATTCCGGCGGATCTCGATGGCCTCAGCGCCTCCACCAGCTCCAGCCTGACCCTCAATGAACGGCATCTGCTGCGCCTCGAGTTCGACTACTTCGAGGACAACGCCAAGCGGGATCAGGGGCCGCGCGAAATTCCCCAGCCCGACGGCAAGTGGCAGGTGCGCCAGTATCGTGAAAACGGCAGCCAGCGCTCCCAGGGCGGCAAGCTGAGCTGGGAGGCGCAGGATCTGGGCCACCCGCTGGCCGACCGTTTTACCTGGAACCTGCACGGCAACTACGCCAAGAACACCGCCAACAAGCGCAGCCTGCTGCAAAATGACGAGCTGAGCGGCTACCCCCGCTATCGCAGCGAGCGGGAGCTGGCCACCTTCACCGAGCACCTGCTCGGCAGCGAGCTGGATATCCGCCGCGATCTGGTCACCGGCGCCGTCGAGCACAAGCTGAGCTACGGCATCGAGCTGGCGCGCACCCGGCACGAGCGACCGGTGGAGAAGCTGATGCTGGAAGCCGGCATTCCCCAACCCACCCAGTCCGCCCCCTTCAGCAGCGCCCGCACCGATCGGGCCGGCATCTGGCTGGGAGACGTGGCGACTCTGGGCCAGTGGCAGTTCACCCCGACCCTGCGCATGGATCAGCAGTGGCTGAGCCCGCAGGATGGCCGGGGCGAGAGCAACCACAGCTGGCACCTCTCGCCGAGCCTGGCCACCAGCTACCGCTTCAACGAGCAGTGGCGCAGCTGGCTGAGCTACGCCAACGGTTTCAGCGCCCCCTCCTACGACAAGGTGTACGGCAACATCCCTCACTACTTTGCCCTGCCGCCGTTCGAGATCATCGCCAACCCGGACCTAAAAGAGGAAACCAGCCACAGTTTCGAGTGGGGGGTGAGCGGCGAAGGGGACGAGTGGAGCATCAAGCCGGCCCTCTTCTACAACCGCTACTACAACTTCGTCGACTGGCGCCAGGTGGGCTTTCGCCTGAGCGACGGGGTCATGCTGCGTCAATACCGCAACGTCGCCAAGTCTGAAACCTGGGGTGCCGAGATCGCCGCCAGCTACTGGCTGACCCAGCAGTGGGAGCTGGCCACCAAGCTGGGCTGGGTCGACGGCAAGACCAGCCAGGGCGAATCGCCGCGCAACCTCACGCCGCTCGAGGGCAACACCCGCCTCAGCTATCAGGCCAACGACTGGAGCCTGGGGCTGCAGGCCGACTACGCCGCCGCCATGAGCCGAGTGCCCACCTGTGGCAACAGCCTGACCCAGCAGCAGGGCGAGTGCCTGAAAACCGCAGGCTGGCTCAGCTTCGCCCTGACCGCCGACTGGCAGATCACCGACGCCCTCAAGGCCAACCTCAAGCTCGACAACCTGCTCGACACCCGCTACACCCGCTATCAGGACGTCGCCGGGCTGGAAGCAGGCACGGATGCGGGCCTCTACACCCAGACGGGCCGCTCCCTGAGCGCCAGCCTGCGCTACACCTTCGTGGGGCTCTGATGCACGCACTCCTGATGCTGACCAGCCTGCTGGCCACTCCGGCGGCTGCCCAGCCCGCAGCCATTGCACCTGCCGGCGCCCCGAGCCAGGCCGTCGCCGCGGCGGCGCCGCTCGTGGCCCCGCTTATCCCTCACCGCCCGCTGCCGATGCCGGGGGAGCGGGCCCGGCTCGATCCCTATGGTGGCTGGCGCGATGACAGCCGCCAGGATCCCGCCCTGCTGACCCTGCTGGGCGAGCAGAACCGCTGGACCGAGCAGCAGCTCGCCGCTCAGCGGCCACTGGAGCAGGCTCTGCAGGCCGAATGGCAGGCGCAAGCGCGCGGCGAGCCCATGCCGCAAGAGTGGTTGAGCGAGGCGGGCAGCCAGTGGCGGATGGAAGCCGACGGCAGCCTGTGGCAGCGCAGCGGCGAGCAGGCTGAGCCCCGTCAACGACTGGCGGCCCGCCAACCGGCCAGCGGCTACTACGAGCTCGCCAGCTGGGCCCTGCACCCGAACGGGCGCTGGCTGGTTCTGGCCGAAGATCTGCAGGGCGATCGGGATTACCGCATCACCCTGCTCGATCTGACCGACGGCAAGCCCCTGGCCACCCTGACCCACAGGGCCGCCGATCTGCTCTGGAGCCTGGACGGCAAGACCCTCTACACCATCGCCAATGAACCTCGCACCCTGCGCCCCTGGCAGCTGTGGGCCTGGCGCGATGGCAAGGAGCAGCAGATCCACCAGGAGGCGGACCCCGCCTGGCTGCTGAGCCTCTATCGAACCACGGATCGGCGCCACCTGCTGCTGCAGAGCAACAACCACGACAGCGCCGAGCAGTACCTGCTGGACGAGGGCAGACCTGCTCTGCTCAAGGCCCGTCAGGCCGGCCTCGAGTATTACCTGGATACCCAGGGGGAGCGGGTGCTGCTCAAGAGCAACCGGGACGGTGCCCTCGGCCTCTATCAGGTGGCCGACCTGAGCCAGGTGGCCAAGGGAGAGTGGCAGCCGCTCTGGTCTGGCGAGCAGAGGAGCCTCGAGAAGTGGCGCCTGTTTGCCGACTACACGGTGCTGCAGTATCGCCACAAAGGGGATGACTGGCTCGACGTGCTGGATGGCCGCGGCCGGCTCAGCCATCGTCTGCTGCTGACCGAGGGGGCCGGCACGGCCTGGATCCAGGGCGCCCACGACCCCGCCAGCGGGCAGATCCTGATCCGCCGTCAGGGCATGGCCGAGCCGCCGCACCAGCGCCTGCTCGATCTCGCCAGCGGCCGCTGGCTGCCAGACGCCCGGGCAGCCCTCCCCTCCCCCTACCAGAGCGAGCGCCGCTGGGTGGTGGGCAAGGATGGCGTCAAGGTGCCGGTCTCCCTGGTGTGGCGCAAGGACATCCACGCCCCCAAGGCGCTGCTGCTCTACGGCTATGGCGCCTATGGCACCCCCATGCGTCCCTACTACCAGCCCCAGGTGCTGAGCCTGCTGGATCGCGGCTTCGTCTACGCCATCGCCCACGTGCGCGGCGGCGGCATGCTGGGGGATGAGTGGTATCTGGCGGGACGCGGTCGCCACAAACAGCACAGCGTGGACGACTTCCTGACCGTGGCCGATGCGCTGGCCCGGGATCCCGCCATCGATCCCGCCCGGCTGTTTGCCATGGGCGGCAGCGCCGGCGGCCTGCTGGTGGCGGCGGCCCTCAACCAGGCACCGACCCGCTTCGCCGGGGCCGTGCTGCAGGTGCCCTTCGTCGATCTCATCGGCACCATGAGCGATCCCGAACTGCCGCTCACCCGCCAGGAGTACGCCGAGTGGGGCAACCCGGCCATTGCCGCCGATTACGCCACCATGCGCCGCCTGAGCCCTTACGACAACCTGCATGCGGCCCCCTATCCCCCCGTCTATGTGACGGCTGGGCTGCACGACAGTCAGGTGCCCTACTGGGAGCCGCTCAAGTGGGTGGCCCGCCTGCGGGAACACAGCACGGGGCCGGGCCCCTATCTGCTCAGCACGGCCCTCGACGGCGGCCACCGCATAAGCCCGGCCAATGCGCGCCAGCAGGCGGCCCGCGAGTACGCCTTCCTGCTCACCCTGGCGGGTGCCGGCCGGTGATCCCTTTTCTCATTTTTGTGTTGGAGTAAACCATGAAACCCTCTTCCCTGGCCCTCTGGCTGGCGGCAACCCTGCTCTCCCAGCCGCTGCTGGCGGCCGAGTTGCAGTTTGTCGATGAACAGCCGCTGACCACCACGCCGAAGCGATGGCTCGAGCAGCGCCTTGGCGTGAGCCTGGCCCCCGACTACGAGCGGACCAGCCTGCTCGGTCATCACTACAGCTTCCGCCAGCTGGTCAACGGCCTGCCGGTGGCCACCATTCAGGCCGCCGTCAGCGTTGATCAAACAGGCAAGCCCTGGCGCATCTATCACAACAGCCGGCCGCTGGATAGCAGCGAACCCGGCTGCGATGTCGCAGGCAATCTGGATCCCCTGCTGGAACAGCTGCGCGATGGCGGCAGCGAGATCGACACCCTTGGTCCGGTCGAGGCCTGGTACTGGCGCGACGGTGACACCCTGGTGCCGGCCCTGCGCCAGCGGGTGCGCGAGCATCAGGCGGGCAACGCCAAGGCCAGCCAGGTGCAGCTCTTCGCCAGCTGCGACGGTAGCCGCGAGCTCGGTCGCTGGATGGATGCGGCCACCACCCGGGCCAGCCGCACCGCAGACGCCGGCGACACCCAGCTGGAGGCTCGGGTATTCGATCCGGATCCCCGTACCCAGCTGCGCGACGCCGGTCTGGTCTGGCACGAATCCCTGCAACTGGCAGACGCCGCCTATCAGGACAAGGTACCGCTGCCGGTCACCCTGGCGGGAGGACGCTATCTGCTGAGCGGCCCCCACGCCCGGGTGGTGGATGCCATGGAGCCGGATACAGCCCCCTTCAGCGCCGACAGCCCGCAGGGGTTTCGCCTGACCCGCGATGATCGCGGCTTTGCCGATATCAACGCCTACTACCACCTGGATCTGGCCCAGCGCCACCTCAAGCACCTCGGCTTTAGCGACCTTATCCCGGGGGCGCTCGACATCGACACCGAGGCCGGCTATCAGGACAACTCCCTCTACGATCCGTTCGAACGCCGGCTGGAGCTGGGTCGCAGCGGCGTGCCCGATGCCGAGGATCCCATGGTGATCTGGCACGAGTTCGGCCACGCGGTGCAGCATCACATAGTGCCGGATCTGGGGGACGAGGCGGACTGGGGCGCCATCGGCGAGGGCTTCAGCGACTACCTGGCCGCCAGCCACCGCCAGCGCAGCGAGGCCGGCCGCCAGTTCGAGCCCGCCATGGTGTTCAACTGGGATGCCCGCTTCACCGACCGTACCCCGCGTCAGCTGGACGATCTGCGCGCCCGCTACCACCCGGATTACAACTACCCGGCCCACCGCACCATCAACGGCAGCAATGGCGACCAGCTGTGGGGCACCCCGCTGTTCCAGGCGCTGCTGGCCGCGGTCGCCGAGCAGGGCGAAGGAGCGCGGGACGAGTTTGATCGCCTGATCATCGAGTCTCACTTCGGTCTCGGCCCGGCCATCCGCATGCCGCAGCTGGCCCGCATCACGGTGGATACCGCCGCCCGGCTCTACCCGGCGCGCCCCTATGCCCGGCTGCTGGAGCAGGCGTTTCGCCAGCACGGCCTGCTGCAGGCACCGGTCAATGTGGGCCTGAGTGATGGCAGTGTCATCGAGCTGGGGCAGCGCCAGTCGGTGCAGCTGACCCTCACCAACCAGGGCAAGGCGCCGGTGACCCTCAATGAGCTGGCCCTCCAGCTGCCAAGCGGGCTGCAGGCCGATCCTTACAGCTGGCAACCGGCGACCCTCGCGGCGGGTGCCAGCATGACCACCACCCTGCGCCTGCTGGCCCAGAGCCCGCTCGCCTGTGGCGACGAGGTGGCGCTGCCGGTCAGCCTCGCCATGAGCGGCACCAGCCCGACCGAGCGCCAGTGGCAGCAGTCGCTGACCCTGCCCATCGGCGCCCCCATCGTCAGCCGCGCCAGCGGTCAGCCGCTCACCTTGAGCGATGCCATCAGCGACGAGGTGCGTGGCCTCAGCGAAACCAGCCTGCTGATAGAGAGCAGCGAGGCTAGGGTGAGCGATCGGCTGCAACTGAACCTGGATCTGCAGCACCCGGCGCTCGATGAGCTGGAGATCTGGCTCAACTCCCCCTCCGGCACCCGCATCCAGATCTGGGACAAGGGCTACAGCCCGCTGCCGCGCCTCAAGGGAGTGTTCCCCACCGAGCTGCTGCCCCTGCAGCCCTTCAGCGCGCTGGAAGGGGAGCCGCTGGCCGGTCGCTGGACGCTGGAGATAGTGGACAGCAAGCCCGGCAATCGGGGCCGCATCAACGGCTGGAGCATCAGCCAGCGCACCGGCGCCCAGTGCAGCAAGCCGGTCACCCCGCCCGATGACGGCATCATCCACTTTCAGGTGGACGACGGTAGCGGCGGCGGGGCAGCCAACCTGCTCTGGTTGCTACCGCTGGCACTCTGGCGCCGCCTGCGCCAGCGCACCTGAATCCACCCCATCCATATATAAGAAGAGGGGGTCAAGGCCCCCTCCCCAAGGACTAGAGATGACACCACATTACTCCCGCCTGGCCTGCCTGCTGGCCCCCCTGCTCACCGCCTGTGGCGGTGGCGGCTCGGACGAGGCGCCGCTGGCGGTCCCCGACTACAGCCTGACCGTGACCCTGCCCGAAGCCGGCACCCTGTGCGTCAACCTCAACCAGAATGCATCTTGTGATGCGGGCGAGCCCAGTGTCAGCGGCGCGGCCGGTACTCACCGGCTGAGCGGCAGCGCCCCGGCCCTGTTGACCACTACCTTGCTGTTCTTGCCAAGCAACCCGGCCGCCCCCGTGCTGCTGCACCCCGCCGCCCGGCTCGATGATCAGCACCTGACCCCTAGCCCGCTCAGCACCCTGCTGCAATACCGCATCGCCGAGGGGCAGCCCCCGAGGCAGGCTCTCGACCAGCTGCTGCGTGCGCTGGCGCCGCTGCAACCGGACCAGGATCTGGCCGCCCTCTCCCGGCTGAGCGACTTCAACCTGGTGCTGGGTCAGTTGCTGCAAGCGGTCGTCGAGGCCGATCTACAGGCGCAGGAGGGCTTCTCGACCGCCACTCTGCATATGCTGGTGTGGCCTGCCATCGGCAGCCTGCTGCCCGAGCTGGCCAGCCATTTTGCCCTGCACGGCGAGCTGGCCAGCCAGCAGGAGCGCGTCAGCGCCCGGCTGCTGCAACAGCACTCCCATCCGCTGATCACCGGCAGTGGCGTCACCACCTACACGGACGGGGTCGACTACCTGCTCACCCAGGAGCCCGCCGATCACCCGGGGCAGGAGGCCAGCCTCAACAAGGCGCCGCTGCACTATCGCAAGCTCGACGGCAAGGGCCAGCCCCTGCCAGATGACGCCCCCTCCTGGGAGTGCGTGGAGGATCTCAACACCGGCCTGGTCTGGGAGAAAAAACTCGATGATCCCGCCAGCCCGCGGGATCTGCACCGCACCTTCGCCTGGGAGCTTGACGACTATCACCCCACCCAGCAGGAGCTGGACTACGCCTGCCCGGATGGCGAGGCCATCTGCACCACGGAGCAGTACCGCCAGTGGCTCAACGCCCAGCAGTTGTGCGGCATCACTCACTGGCGCATGCCCCACTCGCGCGAGCTGATGAGCCTGCAGCACTACGGCTCCCTCGCCCGCCAGGACGACCAGCCGGTGAGCATGGACGTGCGCTACTTCCCCGATGTCGGCACCACCAGCAAAGATTTCAGCGGCTACTACTGGAGCCAGACCCTGACCCCTTCGCGCCGGCTGGAGAGCGCCCCCATCAGCGCCATCGCCCACATTTTCCTTGGCGACGACGCCGGCACCGACTACGCCACCACAGTTCAAAACAGCGATGATGCCAACGGTCTGCAACTGCGACTGGTGGCGGAGGTAACCCGATGAACCGCTTGATGTTGACCCTGCTGCTGACCCTCGGCAGCCCCCTCGCCCTGGCCACCGCCATCTGTGATGACAACATGCCCAGAACCAGTCCCACCGCCCGCTTCATCGACCGCGGCAACGGCACCGTCACGGATCGCTCCACCGGCCTGACCTGGATGCGCTGCCAGCTCGGCCAGACCTGGCGCAACCAGAGCTGCCAAGGCGAGCCGACCCGGCTTTACTGGCAGCAGGCCCTGCTGACCGCCGAGCGGATCCGTACCGAGCCGAGCCATGCGCTGTACAACTTCGGCGGCCACGGCGGCTGGCGCCTGCCTACCATCAAGGAGCTGGCCAGCGTGCTGGAGTCCGCCTGCTACAAACCGGCGCTCAACGAAACCATCTTCCCCCGCGCCATGGCCGGTGACGGCAAAGAGGTGAACGACGGTTACGTCTACCTCTGGTCCTCCACCCCGGTGCCGGCCAGCAAGGGGGTCGCCTATCTGGATATCACCAGCGGCGCCGTCGGCATGCGGGCCCCCGGCGCCTGGGCCAAGCAGGTGCTGCTGGTGCGCTGATGGAGTCGGGTGGCCAGGGGATCCCGATGAACACCGGATCCCGGCTGGCCACCCGCGTTTGCGGCCCGGCCTGTCGTTTGGCGGATCTGCACCCTGTCAGAAAATAGCCAGAACACGTCATTGTGTGCCGGATCTGCATCATTTTACGCAGTTTTTACGTAGCAGATCGCTGGCATGAAACGGGCAGAGCGGTTAGTCTAGCGGCGTTGAACCAACCCCATGAGGTACAGATGAAAACCGTATTGCGTTTTAGCCTGCTGGGCGCCTTGTTGCTGGGCGGCCATGCCTTCGCCGCCGAACCGAAAAAATTTGATATCAGCATGTTCCCGGCTGCCGAAGTGAACCAGGAACGTGTGGTGATCCGCCTGCCGGAAGTCGAGAACGAAGCCGACATGATGGTCGAGCTGCAGGTCGGCAAGAAAATGATGGTCGATTGCAATGTGCCGCGCTTTGCCGGCAACCTGGAACAGCACAGCGTCAAAGGCTGGGGCTACAACTACCTGATGCTCGGCAAGGTGTCCGATCCCATCAGCACCCTGATGGCCTGCCCGGATGGCCAGAAGAAAGAGACCTTCGTCCAGATCTACGGTCAGGGCTTCTTTGTGAACTACAACTCCAAGCTGCCGTTCGTGCTCTACGTACCGCAGGAGTATGAAGTGCGCTACCGTCTGTGGCGTGCCGATACCCTGGCTCAGCCAGCCATGATCGAGTGAGTCTCTACCGAGACCAAACCTCCCGCTTTGGTTCATAAATGACATCAAATAGAGCGCCGAATGGCGCTTTATTTGTAACAGATTGTGCTGTTTCCCACCCCGCCAACCTTTACAGAACCTGACATAACTCCGCTTTTTTTCTCACTTTTTTGCCCTTTTCAGCCGACCCGGGCCCATGGATCCGCCGCAAATCACTTTCGATGAAAGAGATTTATCAATATAGTGAAAAAATTGATTTTGCACTCTGCGACGGCCTGATGATACTTGCCCGCAAAGGTCAAACTAACCAGAAAAAGAGCACTATGAGCTTCGAATCAGACAAGCGTTTCAACGACTTCAAACATTTTCCCCGTGGCCTGCGTCGCAGTGGCGAATTCACTGTGGCCGAAGCGGACAGTCTGGAAAAATACGGTACCGCCATGCTCGCGCTCTATCAGGGCAACCTGGCCGCGCGCGATGACGTGGAAAGCGCCTTCATCGAGCAGGTCAAGTCCGGCGCCGCCGGCAACAACCCCCACGCCAAGGTGTGGTTCAAGTATCTGAAGGTGATAGGTCCCAAGCGCGTGCACCGTCTGTGCACCGTCGCCGGCGGTGCCAACGAGGAAGCGAGTGGCGGCGGTTTTGAAGGTGGCAGCGGTAGCGACGAGTCCATCGATTAATGGATACCGAACTGCTTCGGACCTTTATCGAGGTCAGCAAGACCCGGCACTTCGGCCGGGCTGCTGAAAATCTCTACCTGACCCAGTCGGCGGTGAGCTTTCGGATCCGCCAGCTCGAACAGCAACTCGGGGTCAGTCTGTTTGCCCGCCATCGCAACAACATCCGCCTGACCGCCTCCGGTGAGCGTCTGCTGCCCTACGCAGACGCCATCTTGCATACCCTGGGCCGCGCCAAGCAGGATGTGGCCCTCTCCCCCGGTTTCAGCCAGCAGCTCGCCATCGGCGCCCCCGCCGTGTTCTGGGAGCTCGACTTCAATGACTGGCTCAACCATGTCTATGCCCTGGCCCCCGGTCTTGCGGTGCGGCTCGAGACCGCCTCCCGCGAGCACCTGTGCCGCCAGCTGCTGGAGCGCTCCCTCGATCTCGCCCTGCTCTCCGAGCCGACCAAGATCGACGAGATAGCCCTGCACCCCATCGGCGAGCTGGTGTTCGAGCTGGTGAGCCGGGATGGCGCGGCCAACGCCGACAGCCTGATGCAGATGCCGCACATTCATCTGGATTGGGGCACCAGCTTTGAGCCCCAGCCCAGCCGGCTGCAGAGCCTGCAAAAGACCCCGGTGCTGCACTCGAGCTCCGCCAATATGGCGCTGCAGTTCGTGCTGGCCAACGGCGGCGCGGCTTACCTGCCAAGGCGCATGGTAAGCCCCTTCCTGGAGCAGGGGCGCCTGCACCTGGTGGAAGGCGCCCAGGCCCTGAGCCGCCCGCTCTACCTTGCCTATCTGGAAAAGTCCGATCGGCGGGAGCTGATCGATCAGCTGCTGACCCTGCCGCTGGGCTGGGATGGCGCCGATCTGCGCTTGCCGCAGCCGGAATAGAGGCGGCGCGGCGCGCTAGAATGCAAAAGGGGCCGACAGGCCCCTTTTGCTTTTGGTCATCGTCAGCCGTGGTGGCGACGATCATTGGCCTGGGCCAGCAGGGTGCGGCTCTCGCGCAGGAACTCGTCCGCCCGCTCGCCAAAGAAGCCCGAAACCTGGCTGAAGGCCTCGATGAAGCCCTCCCTGTCCCCCCGCTCCAGCAGCCCCAGCGCCTCGCCGAAGTTCTGGTAGTAGCGGCGGATCATCGCCAGATTCTGCGGTGACGACAGTATGATGTCGGCATAGAGGTGCGGATCCTGGGCGAACAGCCGTCCCACCATGGCCAGCTCCAGCCGGTAGATGGGGGAGCTCAACGCCAGCAACCGGTCGAGGTTGGCCTGCTCGCGGGAGAGGTGCCAGCCATAGGCGAAAGTGGCAAAGTGGCGCAGCGCCTGGATAAAGGTCATCGCCTCGTCGTGGGCCCTGGCCTCCACCTGCTGCAAACGGGCGCCCCAGATGGTCATCTGCTCCAGCAGCCACTGGCTGGCTGCGGGCTCACGCCCCTGGCAGCAGACGATCACCTGCTTGGCGAGGCTCGCCACGTCCGGCCCGAACATGGGGTGCAGCCCCAGCACCGGCCCCTTGTGCACCGCCAGCATATGCTCGAGCGGTTCACCCTTGACGCTGGTCACGTCCACCAGCAGGCAGTTCTCGGGCAGGTTGCCGAGCCGGTCGATCACCTGGCAGGTGACGTCGATGGGCACCGCCACCATCACCAGTCCGGCGCCCTGCAGGATCTCGTCGGCGCGCGGCCAGTCGGCCTGACCCAGGGTCTCGACCCGGTAGCCCGAGAGGCTGAACAGGTTGCCGAACAGGCGGCCGAGCTGCCCCTGACCACCGATGATGACCACCTTGCCAAGGTCAGGCTTCATGCACTTGAAGTGGTGCTCCTTGTCGCTGGCGGACTCCAGGATATAGGACTCGCGCATCACCCGACGCAGCACGTCCTCGATGAGATCACCCGGCACTCCCAGAGCCTCGGCCTCGGCGCGGCGGCGGGCCAGCATGCTCGCCTCCCGATCCGGTGCATAGATGGGCAGGCCGTGCCGGCTCTTCACTTCCCCCACTTCCCCCACCAGGGCGAGACGGGCGGCCAGCAGATCAATCAGCTGCTTGTCCACCGCGTCTATCTTGTCCCTGAGGGCATTCAACTCTTCAGCCATATCCGGTCCCTGCGGCGCCGCCCGCAGCGACGCCCTGTGATTCAAGAGGCAACGAGGTGTCACCGCCTCGGCCGGTGACACCTCGATTGTTCAGTCAGTGCTGACAAGATACCACGGCTTATGCCTTGGTTCTGGCCAAAAGTGGTGCCGCCAGCTGGCTGTGGCAACGGGCCAGCAGCGCGTCCGTGGTCTCCCAGTCGATGCAGGCATCGGTGATGGAGACGCCGTAGCGCATCTCGCACTTGGGCTGCTCGCTGGACTGGTTGCCCTCGAACAGGTTGGATTCGAGCATCACCCCTATGATGGAGCGGTTGCCCTCCTCGATCTGGTGGATCACGTTGTCGGCCACCTTGGGCTGCAGGCGGTGATCCTTGCTGGAGTTGCCGTGGCTGCAATCCACCACCAGGCCAGGCAGCAGGCCCGCCTTTTCCAGCGCCTCTTCCGCCAGCGACACATTGACCGAATCGTAGTTCGGGTGCTTGCCGCCGCGCAGGATCACGTGACCATCCGGGTTGCCCTGGGTCTGCAGCAGCGCGACCTGGCCCTGCTGGTTGATCCCCATGAAGGCGTGGGGACTGGAGGCGGCCTGCAGCGCATTGATGGCGGTGCCCAGGTTGCCGTCGGTGCCGTTCTTGAAGCCAACCGGCATGGAGAGACCGGACGCCATCTCCCTGTGGGTCTGGGATTCCGTCGTGCGGGCACCGATAGCCGACCAGGAGAAGAGCTCCGCCAGGTATTGCGGGCTGATGGGGTCGAGCGCCTCGGTGGCCAGCGGCAGCTCCAGCTCGGCCAGCCAGCAGAGCAGCTCGCGGGCCCGGTGCAGCCCCAGCTCCACGTCGAAGGTGCCATCCAGGTTCGGGTCGTTGATGAAGCCCTTCCAGCCGACCGTGGTGCGTGGCTTCTCAAAGTAGACCCGCATGACAATGTAGAGAGTGTCCTGATAGGCGTCATGCAGCGCTTTGAGTCTGGTTGCGTACTCTTTGGCGGCGTCCATGTCGTGGATGGAGCAGGGACCACAGATCACCAGCAGACGGTGATCACGACGGTGGATGATGTCGGCGATGGTATTGCGGGCCCCTTGCACGAATGCCAGCGCGCGATCGGAGATGGGCAGTTTCTCCTTGAGCTGGGCAGGCGTGATCATCACTTGTTCGGACTGGATATGGATGTTGTTGAGGGGGTCTCTTTGCATTTTCTCATTCTCTCTACTGTTTCAAGCCAACTGCGCCGACCGTTCACTTTTATTTACACAAGTCAGCACTTTGTTACGCAACCGCCCCCACCTTACCAATTAAAAACAAACAATCAAGTGAAACTAGCGGGCTTATTCGCTGACAGATGGATAAATGACCACAAAAGAGACCCTTTCGACCAGAAAGTAGTGCTCGCCATATGCTCAAAACACCAAAATCGTAAACATATAATTACACCCTTACTGGTTTCCCTTGCCAGCAGACATAAAAAAGCGGGGCACCTGGCCCCGCTTGCATTCCCGTGTTGCTCTTCTTTTATTATTTGCCGTGAGTCTTGATCACCTCGACCGCCTTGTCGGGGAAGTCGCTGAACACGCCATCCACATCGGCCTGATAGAGGAAGATATTCAGCAGATCGGTGAAGTCTTTCGCGTAGGCCGGGATCTGGCCCTCATCCTGACGGAAAGTATAGGGATGCACCTTGAGGCCGGCCGCATGGGCCTCTTTCACCATGCCGGTGAAGGTCGGCTTGCCCAGGGTACCCGGCTCCGGCACTATCATCGGCTTCCAGGGGCCGATCCCTTCGGCGTAAGCGGCGATCTCCTTCATGGCGCCCGGCTTGAACATCCAGTCATAGTTGTAGGGGGTCGCCTTGCCCTTGGCGTCGTAGACCATGGTCTCGTTCCAGTCGGTCTCGGCCATCAGCTGCACCAGCTTCAAGTCCATCCCCATGGCGGGCATCAGCTCGCTGTTGATGCGCTTGAGCTCGTTGGTATCGAAACACTGCAGATAGACCCTGTCGTTCTTGCTGGTGTAGCCGTACTCCTTCAGCACCTTGAGCACCGCCTTGGAGATGTCCTTGCCTTCGTGGCGGAACAGCCAGGGGGCCTTGATCTCCGGGTAGATGCCGATGTTCTTGCCGGTGCTCTTGTTGAGCCCCTGGATCATCTCGATCTCTTCCTGGAAGGTGTGGATCTTGAAGCTCGACTTCCACAGCGGGAAGCGGGCCGGATAGACGGGCACCTGCTTGCCGTCCACCAGCTGGAACGGCTCGGTCATGCGCAGGGAGCGCACCTCGTCCAGGGTGAAATCCACCACATAGTAGCGACCATCCGGGCGGGCCCGGCCGGGGAAGCGCTCGGCCACGTCCGTGATGCCATCGAGGAAGTGATCGTGCATCACCACCAGCTGGTCATCCTTGGTCATCACCAGATCCTGCTCCAGGTAATCGGCCCCCATGCCATAGGCCAATGCCTTGGACTCCAGGGTGTGCTCGGGCAGGTAGCCGGAGGCGCCCCGGTGGGCGATCACGATTTTGCCTTCATCGGCGGCCAGTGCGGGCAATGCCAGGGCAGCCCCCAGACCAAGGGCAATCAGGGAGCGAGTATGTTTTTTCATGCGCGGTGCTCTTTGTTATTGTTTATGGGATGTAGGTTATTGTTATAACAGAGGTTTATTGCAGTTTTACGGCGGGCGGCCGAGGCCGCCCGCAGGGGGTCAGCTCGCTTTTGGCAGGGCGTGGTGGTGTTCGCTCAGCCAGGCAGCCAGTTGCTGCTGCTCGGCGTCGGAGAGGCGCAGCCCCAGCTTGCTGCGGCGCCACAGGATGTCTTCCAGGGTGCAGGCCCATTCCCGCTCGATAAGGTAGCGCACCTCGGCTTCGTACAGACCGGCACCAAAGTGCTGACCACGGGGCTCCTTGAGCCAGAGGCGGGCATGGGCACCATAGGCCTCGGCAATGCGCAGGGCGCTGCGATCATCGAGCCAGTCGAACTCCAACGCAAAGGCGCGCGCCAGTTCGCGCACCGAGCAGTCGAACTCGCCTCCGGGCAAGCGGCTGCTGGCGGTCCAGTCATCCCCCATCTGGCTGAACCAGGGCTTGAGCTTGTTGCAGGCAGCCTGAGCTAGCTTGCGGTAGGTGGTGAGCTTGCCGCCGAACACCGACAACAGCGGCGCGCCATCGGATTCGCCACTGAGCTCCAGCGTGTAGTCGCGGGTCACCGCCTGCGGCGAGTCGGACTCGTCGTCGCACAGGGGGCGCACCCCGGCGTAGGTCCAGATCACGTCTTTGGGGGCGATCTGGCGGGTGAAGTGGGCGTTGACCACCTTGCACAGGTAGTTGATCTCGGCGTCGCTGATCTTGACCTCGCGCGGGCTGCCCTTGTGCTCCACGTCAGTGGTGCCAATCAGCGAGTAGTCCTGCTGATAAGGGATGACGAAGACGATGCGGTTGTCCTCGTTTTGCAGGATGTAGGCCTCTTCGCGCTCATGGATGCGCGGCACTATCATGTGGCTGCCCTTGATGAGGCGAATGCCGCGCGGGGATTTCTCGTGCAGGCTCTCGTCATAGAAGGTCTTGACCCAGGGGCCGGCCGCATTGACCAGGCCGCGGCAGGTGACGTTGAACTGCTCGCCCCCTTCCCGCTCCAGAGTCAGGGTCCAGTGTTTGGAGCCGCGCACCGCCTTGACGCAGCGGGTGCGGGTCTGCACGTCGGCCCCCTTGTCGCGCGCCATCATGGCGTTGAGCACCACCAGCCGGGCGTCGTCGACCCAGGCGTCCGAGTATTCGAATCCCTTGCTGATGCCGGCGGTGAGGCCATCCTGCGGCAGGAAGCGCACGCCGCAGCTGCCCTTGAGCTTGTCGCGCTTGGCCAGGTTGTCATAGAGGAAGAGGCCGGCGCGGATCATCCAGGCCGGGCGCAGGTGCGGGCGATGGGGCAGCCGAAAACGCATGGGGCGAGCGATATGAGGGGCCATGCCGAGCAGCACTTCCCGCTCCGCCAGCGCCTCTTTCACCAGCCGGAATTCGTAGTGTTCGAGATAGCGCAGACCGCCGTGGATCAGCTTGCTGGAGTTGGAAGAGGTGGCAGAGGCGAGATCGCGCGCCTCGAACAGGGCAACCTTCAAACCCCGCCCTGCCGCATCAGCCGCAATGCCTACCCCGTTGATGCCGCCGCCGACGACGACCAGATCATAATGTTCGCTCATGTTCACCTACTTTCTTATTTTGATCTTGCGAAACCGTCGCAATGTTTGATTTCGCTCATATTAGAGCATGAAAAAATGATAAACGAACATTTTATGGAGAAAATGTGATCGCGATTGTTTTGGCAATGCTAAAAATGCTGCCGGTCGGTGATAAAGCGGCAGGGCATGGGGAAAACGGGGGCGAGGCTGTGAGCGAGTTCGCGCTTTTTGGGGTGATCAGCTCGGCATCGGCAGTGGAATGAGGGCAAGCAGAAAGGCGGGAGGCTGAAAACGAAGCGGCCGCCCGATGGCGGCCTGATGCTGGAGCGGATTAACGGCGACTCAGCAGATGTGACACTCGATCTGATGCTGGGACATCAGCCGCATCAGCTTCTCCGGCGGCTCCTGATCGGTGAACAGGGCGTGGATCTGGCTGAGGTTGCCGAGGTTGACCATGGCGTTGCGGCCGAACTTGGTGTGGTCGGCGGCCAGGAAAACCTGGCGGGAGTGGGCGATGATGGCCTGGGCGATCTTCACCTCGTGGTAGTCAAAATCGAGCAGTGAGCCGTCGCTGTCGATGCCAGAGATGCCGATAACGCCGTAGTCCATCCGAAACTGACCGATGAAGTCGCGGGTCGCCTCCCCCACGATGCCGCCGTCCCGGTTGCGAATTTCGCCGCCGGCGATGATGACGGTGAAGTCATCCTTGGCGGTGAGGATGCTGGCCACGTTGAGGTTGTTGGTGACCACGCGCAACTCGCGGTGATCGAGCAGGGCGCGGGCGATGGCTTCGGTGGTGGTGCCGATGTCGATGAACAGCGACGAACCGTCGGGGATGTTGGCGGCCACTTCCCGGGCGATGCGCTCTTTCTCCTTGAGCTGCATCACCTTGCGGGCGCTGTAGGCGGTGTTGACGGTACTCGAATGCAGGGAGGCCCCGCCATGGTGGCGCCGGATCTTGTTCTGCTCGGCAAGATCGTTGAGATCCCGGCGAATGGTCTGGGGGCTGACGTCAAAATGGGTCACCAGATCCTCGGTCGAGACAAAGCCCTGCCGCGTCAGGACGTCCAGGATCTCCAGATGTCGTTGGGTTTGCTTCACGCTTGAACTCCGATGATGAGACGAAAAAAGGCCCCGGCAGATGCGGGGCCTTGGGCAGTTTACCTGATCCCTTTTCCAATCGATAAGGGCAGGATCACGTTTTATGCCTTATGAACAGCAGCCTTGGCGGCAATCGACTCGTTCTCGTGCTTGAGGGTCATCGCCAGCAGCACGATGGAGAGCAAGCAGGAGGCAGTCAGCACCATGAAGCCACCGTCCCAGCCGAAGTGGTCAACGGTGTAACCCAGCATGGCGTTGGCCGCAACCGCGCCACCCAGGTAACCGAACAGACCGGTGAAGCCCGCCGCGGTACCGGCCGCCTTCTTCGGCGCCAGCTCCAGGGCATAGAGGCCGATCAGCATGACGGGACCGTAGATGAGGAAGCCGATGGCGACCAGAGCCATCATGTCGATGGTCGGGTTGCCGGCCGGGTTGAACCAGTAAACCAGCACGGAAATGGTCACCAGCACCATGAACAGGATACCGGCCGGGGCGCGGCGGCCCTGGAACATCTTGTCAGAGATCCAGCCGCACAGCAGGGTGCCCGGAATACCGGCCCACTCATAGAGGAAGTACGCCCAGGAGGACTTGTCGACGCTGAAGTCCTTGGCCTCTTTCAGGTAAGTCGGCGCCCAGTCCAGCACACCGTAGCGAATGAGGTAGACGAAGGCGTTGGCGATCGCGATGTACCACAGCAGCTTGTTGTGCAGCACGTACTTCATGAAGATTTCCTTGGCGGAAAACTCCTGCTCGTGGCTCTCGTTGTAATCCTTCGGATAGTCGTTCTTGAACTCTTCGATGGGCGGCAGGCCCACCGATTGCGGGGTGTCACGCATCACGAAGAAGGCGATCACCGCGATGGCGGCAGCCGCAGCGGCCGGCACGTAGAAGGCACTGCGCCAGTCATTGAACCAGCCCATCCCCAGAATGAACAGCGGGCCTATCATGCCGCCACCCACGTTGTGGGCCACGTTCCAGACCGAGACGATTTCGCCCCGCTCTTTTTGCGACCACCAGTGCACCATGGTGCGACCGCAGGGCGGCCAGCCCATGCCCTGTGCCCAACCGTTCAGGAACAGCAGCACGAACATGATGGCGATGCTGGAGGTGGCCCAGTGCATGGTCCCCATCATGAACATGATACCGGCCGACAGCAGCAGACCGGCGGAGAGGAAGTAACGGGCGTTGGAGCGGTCCGACACGTTCCCCATCAGGAACTTGGAGAGACCGTAGGCGATGGAGACGCCGGACAGGGCCAGGCCCAGATCACCGCGGGAGAAGCCCTGCTCGATGAGATAAGGCATGGCCAAGCTGAAGTTTTTCCGTACCAGGTAGTAACCGGCATAACCGAAGAAGATCCCGAAGAACACCTGCCAACGCATGCGTTTGTAGAAGGGGTCGACCTTGTCGGCCGGGAGCCTGTCTATGTGTGGTGCAGGCCTGAAGAGACTAAGCATGTTCTGCTTCCTTATTGTTGTTGTGGGCGGTTGAGGGTGCCCTGTCCATGCTGACCAATCAGAGGAGTCCCGATTCGAAAGCGAGCCTATTGTGCTCATATGTGAACATTTAATCTGTGATGTAGTCGGAAATATTGCAGTTTTATTACAAAAGAAAGTGTCAGATGAGTAATCACTCATCAGCCGCAATCCCTTGTGTAGCAAGGCCTCTAGCTACCCACTAAGTGGTATAACCACGGTATCAACTTGCTTTCCGTCACATTTTCTTAGCAATGAGTGGGATCTTGTCCACATTTCCTGCGGGGAGGGAGTGGTGAATGGTCGATTTCGGTTTATTTTCTCTCTCGTCCGAGAACGAGCGCAAACGAGCATAACGTTTGCGTCAGCTCAAAAAACAAGAAGAAACGTTTTCGGGCGCAACAATGGGAATGAAAAACAACAAAACGGAACATCAAACCTACTCTGGGTGGATATAAGGAATAACGGTATGAGCATACAAAGACCCAATACCCTGCTTGGCGAGTGCATCGCCGAGTTTATCGGAACCGGCCTGCTGATCTTCTTCGGCGTCGGTTGCGTGGCCGCACTGGTGCTGGCCGGTGCCAACTTCGGGCAATGGGAAATCTCCATTACCTGGGGTCTGGGCGTCGCCATCGCCATCTATGTGACCGGCGGCATCTCAGGTGCCCACCTCAACCCTGCGGTCACCCTGGCGCTGATGACCTTCTGCGGGTTCGACAAGCGCAAGGTGGTGCCCTACATCATCGCCCAGATGGCTGGCGCCTTCTGCTTCGCGGCGCTGGTCTACTTCCTCTATGGTAACCTTTTCAGCCAGTGGGAACTGACCCACAACGTGGTACGCGGCAGCGTCGAGAGCCTCGGCACCGCCGGCATCTTCTCCACCTACCCCAATGCCCTGCTCTCCAACATGCAGGCCTTCACCGTCGAGCTGGTGATCACCGCCGTGCTGATGCTGGGTATCATGGCACTGGGTGACAACAACAACGGCGCCCCCAAAGGCTTCGCCGCCGCCCTGCTGATCGGTATCCTGATCGCGGTGATCGGCGCCTCCCTTGGCCCGTTAACCGGTTTTGCCATGAACCCGGCTCGTGATTTCGGCCCCAAACTGTTCGCCTTCTTGGCCGGCTGGGGTGACGTGGCCCTGACCGGTGGTCGTGACAACCCCTACTTCTGGGTTCCCATCCTCGGCCCCATCGTCGGCGCCCAGATTGGTACCGCCCTCTATGTGAAAGTGTTGGCTCCCTGTGTGCCGGGCAACCGTGTTGCCGCCACCGAGCAAGCTGCCCAAACCGCCAAAGAAGAGGCCGCCGCCTAAGAGCGGCCCTCCCCAACGTGTAAAAACGTGGAAAATAAAAACGTGGAGAACATCATGTCTGCTGAAAAGAAATATGTCGTCGCTCTGGACCAGGGTACCACCTCCTCCCGCGCCATCGTGTTTGACCAGGACGCCAACATAGTCGGTACCTCCCAGCGCGAATTCACCCAGCACTACCCAAAAGCGGGCTGGGTGGAGCACGACCCGATGGAGATCTGGGCGACCCAGTCCTCCGTCTTCACCGAAGTGCTGGCCAAGACTGGCCTGCGCAGCGAAGAGATCGCCGCCATCGGCATCACCAACCAGCGTGAAACCACAGTGGTATGGGAAAAAGCCACCGGCAAACCCATCTACAACGCCATCGTCTGGCAGTGCCGCCGCACCGCGGCCATCTGTGAAGAACTGAAAGCGCGCGGCCTGGAAGAGTACGTGCGTGAAAACACCGGTCTGGTGCTGGACGCCTACTTCTCCGGCACCAAGGTGAAGTGGATCCTCGACAACGTCGAAGGGGCCCGCGAGAAGGCGATGAACGGCGAGCTGCTGTTCGGCACCATCGATACCTGGCTGGTGTGGAAGATGACCAACGGCGAAGTGCACGTCACCGACCCGACCAACGCCTCCCGTACCATGCTCTACAACATCCGCGACCTGAAGTGGGATCAGCGCATGCTGGACGAGCTGGGCATCCCTGCCTCCATGCTGCCGGAAGTGAAGCCCTCCTCCGAGGTGTATGGCTACACCACCCGTGGCGGCGGCTCCCGCATCCCCATCGCCGGTATCGCCGGTGACCAGCAGTCTGCCCTGTTCGGCCAGCTCTGCTTCGAGAAAGGGATGGCCAAGAACACCTATGGCACCGGCTGCTTCATGCTGATGAACACCGGCACCGAGCCGGTTCGCTCCAGCAACGGCCTGCTGACCACGGTCGCCATCGGCCCGAAAGGGGAAGTGAACTACGCGCTGGAAGGTGCGGTGTTTATGGGCGGCGCCACCATCCAGTGGCTGCGTGATGAGCTCAAGATCATTCACGATGCCCGCGATACCGACTACTTCGCCTCCAAGGTGGGCGACACCAACGGCGTCTACCTGGTACCGGCCTTCGTCGGCCTGGGCGCCCCCTACTGGGATCCGTATGCTCGCGGCACCATGGTCGGCCTGACCCGCGGCGCCAACCGCAACCACATCATCCGTGCCGCGCTGGAATCCATCGCCTATCAGAGCCGCGATGTGCTGGATGCGATGCAGCAGGACTCCGGCATCAAGCTGGCGGCCCTGAAGGTGGACGGTGGCGCGGTAGCCAACGACTTCCTGATGCAGTTCCAGGCCGACATGATGCACACCCCGGTAGTGCGTCCGACCCGTATCGAGACCACCGCCATGGGCGCCGCCTTCCTGGCAGGTCTGGCCGTCGGCTTCTGGAAGAGCTCGGAAGAGCTGGAAGACAAGTTCAGCGTGGACCGTGAGTTCATCCCGCAGATGGACCGCGACGATCGCGCCAAACGCTACAACGGCTGGAAGAAGGCAGTCGAGCGTTCACGCCGCTGGGCCGAAGAGGAGTGATCGGGCAACCGATATCCTTGAAATAAAGACTGAAGGGGCCGACAGCAATGTCGGCCTTTTGTTTTATGGCCTGCCGGCCCCCTGCCAGCCGCCCCTGCCTTGATGACGATTTCATGTCAGCCATTCTCAATTGAGTTATCTATCTATAATCATCTCTTGGGTCGCATATGCGACCTTATTTAATACAGGAGAGCGTTATGGAGCGGGCGATACACCTTGTTAGATTGCAATCACTCTGGTCGGGGCTCGGGATCCGCAGCCGGATCCTGCTCGGAGTAGCCATCCTGATGATCATTGCCATCAGCTGCATCACCCTGATCCTGGAGCAGATCTCCCACGACCAGGCACAGCAGCGGGTGGAGCGCTATGAGCTGCCAAGCAGCGTGGAGCGCATCGCCAACCAGCTGACCGCCGAGCTGACCCAGCACCTGACCGAGGCCGAGGCACTGGCCGGCAACAGCTTTGTCATCGACTGGCTGAGCCAGGAGATGCCCGCCGAGCAGTGGCCGGTCATGGAGCGCTACTTTCTGGCACTGCAGCAACGCATCGGGGGCAATGTGTTTATCGCGCCGCGCCAGAGCGCCACCCTGCTCAACTTCAGCAACGGCACCACGGCCCAGAAGAAACTGAGCGCATCGGACCCCAAAGACGAGTGGTTTTACGGCTTTCTGAAACGGGGCAAGCCCTACGAGCTGAACCTCGACATCTCCGACTTTGACAAGCGCGCCTCCCTCTATATCAATACCGCCGTCACGGCAGGGGGCAAGACTCTGGCGGTGGCCGGTACCTCCATCGACATGAGCGCACTGCGCAAACTCATCAGCAGCTACCGGATAGGCAAGAGCGGGCAGGTCTATCTGGCCGACATGGAGGGTCATATCGAGATCCACCCAGAGCAGGAGCTCAAAGAGGCTGCCCACCATCAGAGCGCCTTCCTCGACACCGTCAGGGCGCTGATCCCGGCAGCCAGAGAACAGGTCGCGGTCCAGGCCCTCACGCTTGGAAAAGAGACCTATCTGATCGCCGTGCGCTACATTCCGGCACTCAATCGCCTGCTGATAGGCGAGATCAATGCAGCCGAACTGGAGGAGGGGCGCAGCGAATCCCGCCGGCTTATCATCATGGTGTCGCTGGCTATCGGCGGGCTCGCCATGCTGGCCTCCGCCTGGCTCGCCCACTCCATCAGCCGCCCCATTCGCCAGGCCGCCGACGGCATGCACCACATCACCGCCGATCGGGATCTGGCGACCCGCCTCGACTTCTCGGATCAGTCGGAGCTGGGCCAGATGGCGCAGAGCTTCAACCGCTTGATCCAGAGCCTGAACCAGAGTTTCTCCCGCTTCCAGCAGTCAGGCAGCGCCCTCTCGGCCCAGTCCTCCCAATCCCTGCATCAGGCGCAGGCCCTGGCAGGAGAGGCCTGCCAGCAGGCCCAGAGCATCCAGGAGCTGAGCAGCGTGGTCGCCCTTATCGGCGACAATGCCGAGCAGATTGCCGGTCGCTCGGAGGGGGTCAACGAGGTGACCCACCGCATCGCCGATCACATGCTCGCCATCGAGCGGGACGTCAGTCAAAGCGCCCAGCAGCTCGACACCCTGCGCAGCAGCATCGGCAGCTCCTCCGCCCTGCTCGAAGAGGTGGTCAAGGACAGCAACAACATCACCCAGATCATGAACCTCATCCGTGACGTCTCGAACCAGACCAACCTGCTGGCGCTCAACGCCGCCATCGAGGCGGCGCGGGCGGGCGAGATGGGGCGCGGCTTTGCCGTGGTGGCCGACGAGGTGCGCCAGCTGGCGGTGCGCACCCAGACCGCCACCAAGGATGTGCAGGATCTCATCCTGCGTCTGCAGGAGGGCACTCGCCAGGCCAGCGGCTCCATGGCTGATTCCCGCACCCTGAGTGAAGAGAGCCATGACCGCATGCATCAGGCCAGGGCGGTGTTGATGGATGCCAGCCGCCAGATCAAGCAGACCGCCCTCGAGATAAACGAGATCAGTGCGCTGGCCCAGGCGCAGGATCAGCAGATGGGACAAGCCAGAGCGGCGCTGGACGAGCTGGCCATGGTGGCCGAGCATCAACGGGAACACGCAGAAGAGAGCAATGCCGCCAGTCGCGAGCTGTTCGAACTGGCCAAGGCGATAGACGAGCAGATCCGCCAATACCGGATCGGTTGAACCGCCGTCGGTCAGACAAGGCGCCACCCTGGGGTGGCGTTTTCATTTTGCGAACAATTTTGCATCACTCCCGAAACGGGAATGGCACGCACATACACAACCAATTGATAAGTAACACGAAAATATTTGGAACGGTCATTGCTAGTCATCGTTGAGTCATATCAGACGCAACCCAGGGACATCGCCATGAAGCCGACCACCACTCACACCCCCGCCGCCCAAACCTGTGTCACCCACAAGGCGGCGCTGACCCCCCGTGAAGGCACCTTGCTGATGATGGTTGCCCAGTTGCTGGTGCTCACCAGCATTGTCCTGGCCGCCACCCTGGCTGAGCTCCCCTGGTATGGGACGCTGCTGCTGGCCATGCCGCCTGCCATCGGTGGCGCCCTGCTCAGCCGGGTATGGGGCAGATTGCCCCGCTAAGCCCTCCCCACCTTCCCAGGCAGACGGCCGCCCCTTGAGGCGGCCGTCTGCTTATCCGGTGCAGCCCTCTGCCCCTTCACCCGACCGCTGGATCACAGGGCATGGCTGCCCAGCTGCTCCTTGAGGAAATCGAGCCAGACCCGCAGCCGGATGTCGCGCTGGGCATCGGAGTAGAAGACCGCATTGATGGGGCGCGAGGCGCCGCTGTTGCTGCGGGCCAGCACCTCCACCAGGGCCCCGCTCGTCCGATCCGGCCCGGTCATGAAATCCGACAGACAGACGATCCCCTGCCCCCGCAGCGCCAGCTGGCGCAGGGTTTCACCGCTGCTGGCCCGCAGGGTCGGGCTAATGGGAAAGCGATCCCCCTGCTCCTGGCTCAGAAGCGGCCAGTGGTTGAGGTGATCGGGGTGCAAAAAGCCGAGCAGCTCGTGCCCGCTCAGCAGATCCATCGGCTGGCGCGGGGTGCCGCGCTCGCGCAAATAGTCGGGGGATGCCAGCAGCCGCAGCCGCGAGCGGCCCAGCGGCAATGCCCGCAGGGAGGAGTCGGTCAGCTCGCCGATGCGAATGGCCATGTCCACCCGCCGCTCCATCAGGTTGATAAAGCCCTCGGAGCTGTGCAGCTGCAACTCGATGGCGGGATAACGGCGGCGAAACTCGCCGATGATGGGCACCAGCCGGTGCAGGATGAAAGGAGTGGCGGCATCGACCCGCAATACCCCCTCCGGCTGCTCGCGGCGCATCAGCAGCAGCCCCTCCGCCTCGCTCATCTCGGTCAGGATCTTCACCGCCCGCTGATAGAACCAGCCCCCCTCCTCGGTCAGGCTGACCCGCCTGGTGGTGCGATTGAGCAGCACGGTGGCGAGCTTCTCCTCGAGCCGCTTGATGCCGCGGCTCACCACCGAATTGTCCATGCCGAGGTTCTCCGCCGCCTGGCGAAAGCTGCCCGCCTCCACCACCGCCACAAACAGGGTCAGTTCATCAGAATGGGTCTTCATTGCTGCAATCCAGACAAGAGTAATGGGCCTTTATAGGCGCAATGTCCTTGGGTTGGCAAGGGCGCTCTGGCAGCCGTGCCGGTATTTCAGGGAGAAAAACCAGATATGAGCGCTATCCCTCAACCTGCTTAATCCGTAGAATGCCGCAAAAAAAGGCATCATATGACGCCACATTGATATGAGACACATCAATGACATTTGAAGAACGGCTGACCATCGCCCATCAGACTCTGGCTGACCAAGGCATCAAGGAATCCGACTACAACCCATGGGTGTTCAAGCTGCTGCGCAAACTCGGCTGCACCCTCAAGCCACCTTATTACGCGGGCTGGCTGGTCAATTTTCTTTATGCCAGCCTCAGTATCGCGCCGATCTGGGGTCTGATTATGTGGACGTTCGTTTGGCACCCAGAGGGAAGATCCTTCGTATCATCCTTGTTCAGCACAGCTCTATTCGCTGGTCTGTTTGGCCTCGTTACCTCAATCAGACTCTGGCAAAGGCGCAGGCAGCTTGATTTGACCCCATGGGAACAGCTGGCACGCCAACCCATCCGTGAAAGCGCGGCAGGAAAAGGCTGAAACCCCGCCACAAATTGGCACCAGATGTAATACAGGCTACAGATACGGACCCCCACCTTGCCCGATTTCGTCAAATTCATGATCAGTTTTTCAGTTAACTGCTTCATTCAAACCGTAATTTGTCTTGTGGTTCTCACCTACCGGCTGTTCCGCCACCATAATGGCAACTGGCGCAGCTATCGACGCAGCCGGGATCCTCTCCCTCTCTTCATCTCCATTTTACTTGGCATGGTGGTCGCTAGAAGGCTTCATCCAGCCATCATGGCGGCCCTGGCGTGATGGGGTAACCGCTTCCTGAGATGGTCAGGCCGTCACGACAAGGAGATAACGTGACGGCACGCTCACATGCCACTCGGGGTTTGCCAGTAGAATGCGGCAACCCGGCATCGTATGGCACCAAACACCTCAAGGAAAAACATCATGGAATTCGAACGTAGACTGGCGGCCGCCCACCGGGAGCTGGCAGAGAAGGGCGTGCAGACGCTCAACTACAACCCGCCACTCACCTGGCTGCTGCGAAAGGCTGGGTTTACCATCAGGCCGCCCCACTACGAACGCTTTCTGGTCAATGTCCTTGCTCTGGGGATCCCCACTGGCGCTATCTGGGGGGTGTTGATGTGGTTCTTCGGCTGGCAACATGAGGTAACACCAGCATTCGCCCTGCGCCAGAGCCTGCTGTTCGGCATAGGGTTTGGTCTGCTGATGGCGACCTGGCTCTGGTTTCGGCGCAAGCAGCTCAAGCTGACCCCTTGGGACGCCTTGCCCCACTCCACGATCCGCACGCAAAAACGCTGGCAACCCAGATAGATCACAATTGGCATCATCCAAGAGCAGGGAGCATCACAACATGAAAGCCCATGGAAAACTGAACTATGTGGAGTTTGCGGCCAGGGATCTTGCCGCCACCAAGGCCTTCTTTCAGGCCGCTTTCGGCTGGCAATTTGCCGATTATGGCCCCGATTATTGCGCCTTCGAGGGAGAAGGGCTGGATGGCGGCTTCTATCGCGCAGACCTCTGCAGCCAGAGCGCGCAAGGCGGCGCCCTGCTGGTGTTCTACAGTGCCGATATTGTCGCAACCCAGACCAAGGTGACCAGCGCAGGGGGCACCATAGTTCGCCCCCTGTTCGACTTTCCCGGTGGCCGCCGCTTTCACTTTGTCGAGCCCAGCGGCAATGAATTTGCGGTCTGGTCTGAAGAGTAAAACAAATACTACTTCTCTAACATCAGAGAAAAACTCAACTTTCAAACGGATAAATCAAGGAATGGATGGTGAAACTATATCGATTTATTAGTGGCCCTGATGATAAGGATTTCTGCATGCGGATTACTGAACTGATGAACAGGGGATGGGAACTTCATCATGGCCCAACACTGACATTCAATGGCAATACATGCATCGTAGGACAAGCTCTAACTAAAGAGGTTGCCGATGAGGCATATTCGGCCCCCATTGACCTAACGAAATACTGATGAATGGGATTATCCGTTCCCCATTGCTGCGCTCTTCTCAATACTGTTTTGCAACTGCTGCCCTGTTTCCTGCAATAGACGGCGGGCATACTGACCCTTCGTTTTTGCAAGGAGGTTCAGATGTCATCCCCCGTGATTGTGATTGCCCAACTTGAAGCCAAACCCGAATTCGCCCCCCAGTTTCGCGCCGCCCTGGATCCCTTGATCGCGGCCACCTTGCAGGAGGCTGGCTGCCTGCGCTACCAGCTGCATCAGGATTTGGACAATCCCCACAGCTGGATGCTCTACGAGGTGTGGGAGAGCGAGGCCGCCCTTAGCGCCCATCAGGGCCAACCCCACTTTACCGAATTTGTCGCCAGGGCCGAACCCTGGTTTGCCGGCAGCACCATTCGCCGCTATCAGCCGCTGGACGCCTGATGTGCCGCGCCGCCGAGCGCATTCTTGCAACCCATTCGAGGAATACATTATGAAGATGCCCAACCTGGGTCTTGGTACCTTTCGCCTGACCGGCCAACCCCTGCGCGACTCCCTGCTGCAGGGGCTCGAGCTTGGCTACCGCCATATCGATACCGCCCAGATCTACGCCAACGAGGCCGAAGTGGGCCAGCTGATGCGCGAGAGCGGCGTGCCCCGCCAGGATATCTACCTGACCACCAAGGTGTGGACCAGCGAGTTCGGCCCGGGCAAGGTGATCCCGAGCCTGGAGGTGAGCCTGGAAAAACTGGGCACCGACTATCTGGATCTGGCGCTGATCCACTGGCCCTCCCCCAAGGATGAGGTGCCGATGGCGGTCTATCTGGAGCAGCTGGCCGAGGCCAAGGCCCGGGGTCTGACCCGCGAGATCGGGGTTTCCAACTTTACCGTGGCCCAGCTCAAACAGGCCATCGACATTCTGGGGCCGGGCGCCATCGCCCACCAGCAGGTGGAGATCCACCCGCTGCTGCAAAACCGCAAGGTGGTTGAGTTCTGCAAGGATCACGGCATTGCCATCACCGCCTATATGCCGCTGGCCTATGGCAAGGTGCTCACCGAGCCGCTGCTGATGGAGATCGGTCAGCGCCACGGCGTCTCGGCGGCCCAGGTGTCGCTGGCCTGGCTGCTGGCCCAGGGCATGACGGTGATCCCAAGCTCCACCAAGCGGGAGAACCTGGCCGCCAACCTGGCGGCGCTGAAGATCACCCTCACAGCCGACGAGCTGGCCGCCATCGCTACCCTGGAGCGGGGCGAGCGCTGCGCCAACCCGGACTTTGCGCCAGATTGGGATTAAACGGGAGTGGAGCCATGGTCTCTCGCTTAGGCGGCGGATAGCGGCAACCCGTACGAGCCTATTGCAGCCACGGGCTATCCCCTCTCCCTGTGGGAGAGGGTCAGG
Source organism: Aeromonas sp. 600276 (assembly GCF_049175815.1). Taxonomy (NCBI): domain Bacteria; kingdom Pseudomonadati; phylum Pseudomonadota; class Gammaproteobacteria; order Aeromonadales; family Aeromonadaceae; genus Aeromonas; species Aeromonas sp. 600276. The sequence continues at coordinate 231,942 of NZ_JAAKVU010000006.1, forward strand.
GTGAGGGCAAGCTCCTCTTTTTGGGTCATCAGGCCCCCTCATCCCCAACCCTTCTCCCGCAAGGGGAGAAGGGAGCAAAGAAAACCCGACAACATCGACGAGAACCTGAGCGGGAGGCATCATGCCTCCCGCTTTTTTGTCTCCAACACCGCGCCATGGCCGCCCGTGCCGATCTCCCAGCGCCTTCCCTCAGCCATTTGTTTCTTAACTCTTTCCTCTTTTCTCGTTGTCCTGGCTCGCTATGCACGGATTGCTGCCGTGCGCGTTGTCTCTACCCCCATCTCGTGCGCTACCAGTTGTACTTGCCGCGTTGCCTCAGCCACTCCAGCAACCCCATTTCACGGCGCATTGCTGCTGATTTGGCAAAAGTAATTTGATGTCGCCGTCATTTTTGCCAACAAACCACCTCGGCATACTGGCGCCATTCTCCCGTCGGGAGTCACCATCCAAGGAGTTGTTATGCCACTGGCGTTGTTTGCCCTCACCTTAAGTGCCTTTGCGATCGGCACCACCGAATTCGTGATCGTGGGGCTTATCCCCACCATCGCAGAACAGCTGAATGTCTCGCTCCCCTCGGCGGGCCTCTTGGTCAGCCTCTATGCCCTTGGGGTGGCCATCGGCGCCCCCGTGCTCACGGCGCTGACCGGCAAGGTACCGCGCAAGTGGCTGCTGGTAGGGCTGATGGCGCTCTTTACTGCCGGCAACCTGCTGGCCTGGCAGGCCCCCGGTTACGAGAGCCTGATCCTGGCCCGCATCCTGACCGGGCTGGCCCACGGGGTCTTCTTCTCGGTGGGCAGCACCATCGCCACCGGCCTCGTGGCCAAAGAGAAAGCGGCCAGCGCCATCGCCATCATGTTCAGCGGCCTTACCGTGGCGCTGGTGACCGGCGTACCGCTCGGTACCTGGATTGGTCAGGTCTTCGGCTGGCGCGACACCTTTCTGGTGGTGAGCCTGCTGGGGCTGGTCGCCATGGTGGGCAGCCTGCTGCTGATCCCCAATAACCTGCCCAAAGGAGCCGCCTCGACTATCCGCGAGCAGCTCTCGGTGCTGACCAAAAAGCCGCTGCTGCTGGTCTACGCCAAGACAGCGCTCGGTTACGGCGGCGCCTTCACCGCCTTTACCTTCCTCGCCCCCATCCTGCAGCAGGTGAGCGGCTTTAGCGCCGGCGCGGTGAGCCTCATTCTGCTGGTGTACGGAGTGTCGGTCGCCGTCGGCAATATCTGGGGCGGCAAGCTGGCCGATCGCATGGGCCCGCTGCCTGCGTTGAAGCTGCTGTTTGCCGGTCTCGCATTGGTGCTGCTGGTGCTCACCTTCACCGCGCCACACCCGGTGCTGGCGGTGCTGACCGTGCTGGTGTGGGGCGCCTTTGCCTTTGGCAACGTACCCGGGCTGCAGGTGCTGGTGGTGAAACAGGCCGAGCAGCACACGCCGAGGGCGGTGGATGTGGCCTCCGGCCTCAATATCGCCGCCTTCAACGTCGGCATCGCGCTGGGATCCGTGGTCGGTGGCCTGGTGGTGGAGCACCTGGGCCTGATGCATACCCCCTGGATCGGCGCGCTGATCGTGCTGCTGGCCTATGGCCTCACCCATGTCAGCGAGCGGCAAGCCGCCCGGATGGCACAGGCCTGCCCCCAGTACTGAAACCGCAGGCCTTTGCTCTGCAAAATAAAAACGAGCGGCTGATGCCGCTCGTCTCGCTTTCACGCTCTGCTCATTCGTTTTTGTTATGCCGCTTGCGGCCCGGCCTTGCCCGTCACGGCGCGTGCCAGCCAGTAGTCGAGGCTGACGTAGCGACCGCCGCCGTACACCAGCAGTACCAGCAGCATCACGAAGTAGGTGGCGGCAAACTCCATCCCATTGTTGAGCATCACGGGATCCCCAAGCTCGGTGATGTAGTTGTAACGACCGGGGAAGTTGGCGGCCAGCCACTCGATAAAGCCGTTGAGGCGCAATGTCGCCTCCATGCTGCCGGTGGCGATGGCATCCCAGCCGTGCTTCCAGTGCACCATGGCGCTCGCCACGCTCATCAGGAAGATGGTCGGAATGGCCATGACCCGGGTAAAGAGACCAAGGGCGATGCAGATGCAGCCCAGCACCTCGGTGCCCGCCGCCAGAAAGGCGAGCAGGGTCGGGAACGGCAGGTTGAGCCCCCCTTCCGAGACTGGCGCGCCAAACCAGGCGACCGTGCCGGCAAAGCCCACCACCTTGGAGTGGGCCCCCACATAGATGACCGGGATGAGGTAGAGGCGAATGGCCAGCAGGGCCAGAAAATCGAGCCGCTTGCACTGGGCCACGGCCCGCTCGTACCAATGGATAAGGGTGTTGTTCATGGGATGTCTCCTTGGAAAGGGGGAACCTGACGTTCAATGGATGGGGGTTCTATGGATGGCGGTTGAGTAGCCAGCAGGCCGAGCCGGTGAAAATGGCGGGCCCACCCCAGCAGATCAAAACCGCTGCGATAGGGGTGCACCTGGGCGACCAACCCGGCCACGCTGAGCCCTTGCTGCTGCCCAAGCAGCTGCAGCAGGGCCACATCGAATTCGCGCAGCGCCTGGCTGACCAGCTGATGGGCAGGGCAGCGAAACAGGGCGCAGAGCTCGGGAGCCTGACCGGCCGCCACCACCCGCCCCTGCTGGATCACAAAGGGCAGCGTCAGCAACTGCAGGGTGGGGTTGAGCCAGAGCGGGCTGCCCATCTCCACCGCTTCCCCTGCGGGCGGGCGCGGCACCTGCGCGTCGTCAATCTCGACGCACAGGCAGGCCCACTCATACTCCAGCAGCGCCAGCCGCAGCCCGGGCCAGTTGAGCCAACCCTCACCCTGGCCAAGCTGCACATGGCGCACCAACTCGGTGGCAATCTGGTGAAAGGCGGGCTCGATCGCACCATGGTGGGCGACGAAGCCATTCACCAACGCATCGCGCTCAGCCGGCGTCAGGTGGTTCAGGGTGAGCGCGAAGGTACTCTCCAGCACCGCCTCGACATTGGCCCGCACACTGCGCACATAGTGGGGGGCGAGTTCGGCTGCCGACTCCCGTATGCAACCGGCCAGCCACTCGGTCTGCTGCCACAGCCGGGGCGGCACCCCTGCGGCAGGCCATGCCCCCTGCTCTCGCCTAGTCATGACACACCTCCCGACCCGCCGGATGCGCCGTCGCCTCGCAGCAGGCCTGATGGACCCGGGCCAGCTCGGCCTCCAGCACGGGCAAGGGGGGCAGATGGTGATCCCGCTCCAGCAGGAGAGGGCGCAGGCCGTGGGTCTGCACCGTATAGCGGGCCAGCGCCACCACCGCCTCGCAGACCGGACGACCATGGGTATCCAGCAGGGTGCCGTCCGCCTCTTCCAGATGGCCGGCGATATGAAAGTAGCGGATCGCCTGGCTCGGCAGCCCGGCAATCATCCGCTCGGGGCAGTAGCCGTGGTTGCGGCTGTTCACAAAAACGTTGTTGATGTCGAGCAGCAGCTCGCAGCCGCTGCGCGCCACCAGCTCGGTCAGAAACGCCTCCTCCGCCATCTCGTGCTCATAGCCGTGGTAGTAGGAGATGTTCTCCAGCACCAGCGGGCGGGCCAGCGCATCCTGTACCTGCCGGATCCGATCCGCCAGATAGGGGAGGTTCTCCCACTGGCGCGGCACCGGCAGCAGCTCGTAGAGATAGCCCCGGGCATCGCGGGAAAAGCTCAGGTGCTCGCTATAGATCTCGATGGCAAACTCGTCGAGAAAGGCGCGGATCTGGCCGAGCAGGGTCATATTGAGCGGCTGGCAATCGCCGAGGGAGAGGCTCAGACCATGGGCCACCAGCGGATAGCGCGCGGCGATCTGCTGCAGTTGCTCCCGCCTGGCGCCACCAATGGTCATCCAGTTCTCCGGCGCCAGCTCGAGAAAGTCGATGCCGGGGCGGGCAGGCGCCGCACAGAGCTGGGCCAGATGCTCCTGGCGCAGCCCCACGCCACGGCTGCTGGCGCTTATTGGCCGCATACCCCCTCCGTCATCTTGCTCTCCTGGCGCTGGGTCTCGCCGTTGATCCCCTGCTCCGCCAGACCACACTTGCCATCGCGGGCGCGCACCAGCCGGCCCTGCGGATCACTGTCGAGAGCCTGCTTCTCGAAGCGCTTCTCGGTGCCGCACTTGCCGGCCGCACACTTGCCGCCGTGCTGTTCGCTCGGCGCCGCCTTCACCGGCGCCTCGCTCGGGGTGGCCGCCAGCGCAAGCCCGGGGGTCAGCGCGATCAGGCCGGTCATGGCGATGGAGAGGCTCAATTTGCAGGAGGTTTTGATGCTGCTTGCGTTACTCATGGCTGGACTCCTTGACGGATGAAACGGGGTAACTGGAGAGATCGCGGGCGGCCACCACCTGGCCGTGGAACTGCTGCTTGACGATGGCCATCGCCTCCTTCTTGTGATTGAGGCCGACCCCCATCCAGTGGTTCAGCACCAGCAGCTTGGGGTTCACTTCGGCGGCAATGTTGGCGACCACCGAGGGCTTGGCATGGAGCGAGGCGGAGACGGGATCGGCGCCCTCGTGGATGGCGAGCGGCATCACCAGGATGTCGGCCCCCTTGGCAAACGGCACAAAGGCCGGGTTGCTGCCGTTCTGATCCGCCGAGATGACGATGGTCCCCTCGGCGCTCTCGATGCGATAGGCCAGACAGGGCACGTCCCCGTGGGGGATGCCGAGCGCCGTGATGGTCAGGCCATCCTGCTGATAGACCTGTTGCGGCCTGGGTGTCTGGTAGGGCACATCGTGCACATTGATGGGGAAGAGACCATCGGAGCCATCCTTGAAGCCGCTCAGGTAGGCATAAGCGCCCTTGTCTTTGTTGAAGAGGGCATCAAAGTAGCCGCTCATGCTGGGGAAGGCCGAGCCGGCCTGTGGCCCCGCCAGATCGAGGGGATCGCTGCGCTTGAAGAAGTAGGCCCCCTTGAGCAGCGCAGGCAGGTCGGTCACATGGTCGGTGTGAAAGTGGGTGATGCCAATGAAGTCGACCTCTTCGAGCTTGGCGCCCGCCTGGCCGAAGCGCAGATAGACGCCGCCACCGGCATCGATCAGGATGCGCGATTTGCCCTTCCACCAGATCACCTCGCTGGAGGAAGCGCGCAGATCGTCGGAGATGGGGCCGCCGCTGCCGAGCACCTGCAGGGTGAATGCCTTGTCCAGTGGCGTCAGTTGTACGGGCTCGGCCCAGGCCGGCGCGGTGGCGAGCGCGCAGCCGATGGCCAGCGTCACCGCTTTGATTGTCTGTTTCATAACGGATTACCTGTCGGTTGGATGACAAGAGAAAGGGGTCGGGGCGAGGCAGTGTCTGCCCTCCCCGACCGAGGGGGATCAGGGTTGAGAGCGGGGCTCATCCCGTTCATCGGCTGCCCAGCGTGCTTCCAGCCAGAGCAGGTTGCACAGGCCCAGCAGCAGGGCGAAACCCAGGCCCAAAATCCAGGTGAAGTACCACATAGCGGCTCCCTTGGGGTCAGTAGAGTTGATGGCTGTCGCGCTTGATGCCGGCACGATCCAACTTGCCGCGCACCACCCGGTAGACCCAGCCGGTGTAGCCGAGGTTGATGGGCATCAGCACCAGCACGATCCCGAACATGATGGTCAGGGTCTTGAAGCTGGAGGTGCCGTCCCACAGGGTCAGGCTGCTGGCCGGATCCAGCGACGAGGGCAGCACGAAGGGGAACAGGGCGATGGCCACCGAGCAGAGCATGGCGGCGCAGGCCAGGCCGCTGGCCAGCAGCGCCAGCCGTCCCTTCTCCTGCCAGGCGGCGATGCCGCTGGCCAGCGGCGCCAGGGCGCCGATGAGGGGCACCAGCCACAGCAGCGGGTAGTCAAAGTAGTTGCCAAGCCAGCCGCAGGCGTGGGGGATCACCCCCTTCATCAGCGGGCTGATGGCGGCATTGGGGTCAAAGGGCTGGCCCGCCAGGCCGGTCAGTTGATAACCCGGCAACCCCAGCAGATGCCAGCCGGCCAGCAGATAGCAGAGGGTCACCAGCGGCGCCAGCAAGATGGCGAGGCCACGGGCCCGCAGTGCAGGGGTGCCCGTTACCTTGGCCTGCAGGAAGCTGGCGCCGTGCAGCAGCAGCAGGCTCACCCCGGTCGCCACCACGCTGGCAATCCAGCTCCAGTGGAAATCGAAGGCCCCGTAGTGCAGGCGCAGTGCGCTGTCGAAGCGAAACGGCAGGCCCTGCATCACCAGCGCGATGGCGGCAGAGAGCACCAGGGTCGGCACCAGACCACCGGCCACCAGGGCGCGATCCCACCAGCGGCGCCAGAGGGGATCGGCCAGCTTGCTGCGATAGTCAAAGCCCACCGGGCGCAAGAAGAGGCCAAGCAGCAGCACTATCATCGGCACATAGAGCGCCGAGAAGGCGGCGGCGTAGACCAGCGGCCAGGCGGCGAACAGGGCGCCGGCGCCGGCGATGAGCCACACCTGGTTGCCCTCCCACACCGGCCCCACGCTGTTGATCACCAGTCGGCGGTCTTCATCCTCTTTCGAGACCACCGGCAGCAGCATGGCGATGCCCAGATCGAAGCCATCCATCACGATGAAGCCGACCAGCATGAACAGCACCAGCCCCCACCAGATGAGTTTCAGGGTTTCATAATCCATCAGGCGATCCTCGCAAGTTCGGGTTGTTCACCGCTGTAGCGGCCGGTATGCAGCACGGCGGGCCCCTGGCGGATCACGCGGCGCAGCAGGAACAGCTCCACCACCAGCAGGCAGGAGTAAATGAGACAGATGGAGATCAGGCTGAACCAGAGCTGGCCCGGCTGCAGCAGCGACACCGAGGCCGACACCGGCAGCACGTCGCTGATGGTCCAGGGCTGGCGACCGAACTCGGCCACGAACCAGCCCGCCTCGATGGCAATCCAGGGCAGCGGAATGCTCCACAACAGCGCCTTGAGCAGGCGGGGCGAGGCGAGCAGCCGGTTGCGGCAGAGCTGGACGAAGCCCGCCACGAACAGTCCGAACATCACTACCCCCAACCCGACCATGATCCGAAAGCCCCAGAACAGCGGCGCCACCTGCGGCACCGAGTCTTCCACCGCCCTGGCGATCTCGGCCTCACCGGCCTTGGCGATGTTGCTGGCATAGGGGGTGAGCAACAGCCCGTAGCCGAGATCCTGGCCGTGCTTGTCGAACAGCGCACGGTTCTCGGCCGAGTCGTTGCCGGCGCGGATCTGCTCGAGCGCCCCGGCGGCCACCATACCGCTGCGAATGCGGGTCTCGTGCTGGGCCTTGAGATCCTTGATGCCGGTCACAGCCTCATCGAGGGAGCGGGTGGCGATGATGCCCATCAGATAGGGGATTTTCACCGCAGCGTGGGTGGTCTCGGCCCCCTGATCCGGGAAGCCGAACAGGGTGAAGGCGGCCGGCGCGGGCTCCGTCTCCCACTCCGCCTCGATGGCGGCCAGTTTGACCTTCTGCACCTCGCCGGTCCGATAGCCCGACTCGTCACCCAGCACGATGACCGAGAGAATGGCGGCCAGCCCAAAGCCCGAGGCGATGGCAAAGGAGCGCAGGGCGAAGCGCACCTCCATGCGGCGCAGCAGATACCAGCTGCTCACCCCCATCACGAACAGGGAGGCGGCCACGTAGCCCGCCGCCACCGTGTGCACGAACTTGACCTGGGCCACCGGGTTGAAGATCACCGCGGCCACGTCCACCAGCTCCATGCGCTGGGTCACCAGGTTGAACTCGGCGCCCACCGGGTTCTGCATCCAGCCGTTACCGATCAGGATCCAGAGCGCGGAGAGGTTGGAACCGAGCGCCACCAGCATGGTCACCAGCAGATGTTGACCGCGGGAGAGCTTGTCCCAGCCGAAGAAGAAGAGCCCCACCAGGGTCGACTCGAGGAAGAAGGCCATCAACCCCTCCACCGCCAGCGGGGTGCCGAAAATGTCCCCCACATACTGGGAGTAGTAGGCCCAGTTGGTGCCGAACTGGAACTCCAGGGTGATGCCTGTGGTCACCCCCATCACGAAGTTGATGCCAAACAGCTTGCCCCAGAAACGGGTGATGTCCTTGTAGATCACCTTGCCGGTCATCACATAGGCCGACTCTGCGATCACCAGGATCCAGGACAGCCCCAGCGTGAGGGGCACAAACAGGAAGTGGAACATGGCCGTGGCGCCAAATTGCAGGCGCGACAGGCTGACCACGTCATCCGGATTGATCATGCGTCACTCTCTTTTGTTGTATTTACCTTGCACGTTTTGTGCGAGACAAGTACACCACGGAGCATGACACCTATAACAGATGCAGTTATATTGAATTACACCTATAACAGTTACTGCATCACATGTCCCTTTACCGTCAGCTGGCCGACCGCCTGCAACAGCAGATTGAAGCCGGGGTGTGGCAACCCGGCGAGCGCATCCCCTCCATCCGCCAGAGCTGCAAGACCCATGGTCTGAGCCCCATGACGGTGCTGCAGGCCTATCAGCTGCTGGAGAGCCAGGGGCGGATCCTCGCCCGCCCCCAGTCCGGCTACTACGTCAAGGCGGCGCCTTCCCGTCCTGCCGCCAGCCTGCCCCAGCAGGCGCACTACAGCGGCTCGGTGGACATCAACGATCTGGTGTTCGAGGTGTTGCAGGCGAGCAAGTCACGGGGGCTGGTGCCCCTTGGCATGTCGGTGGCCGACCCCACCCTGTTTCCTCATCCCCAGCTTGGGCGGGCGCTGGCCAGCTGCATGCGCCGGCTCGACCCCTTCAGCACGGTGGCAGATCTGCCCCCCGGCAACGAGGCGCTGCGCCGGGCCATCGCCCAGCGTTACGCCAGCGAGGGGCTGGCGGTGGATCCCCAGCAGATCATCATCACCACCGGCGCCATGGAGGCGCTCTCCCTCAGTCTGCAGGTGCTGACCGAGCCCGGTGACTGGGTGGTGGTGGAGTCCCCCACCTTCTATGGCGCCCTACAGGCCATCGAGCGACTCAAGCTCAATGCGGTGGAGATCCCGGTGATCCCCGGGGTGGGCATCGATCTCGCCCTGCTGGAGGAGGCCCTCGCCCAGCGCCCCATCAAGGCGTGCTGGCTGATGGGCAATGTTCAGCACCCGCTCGGTCACACCATGCCGGATGAGCACAAGCAGGCACTGATGGCGCTGCTCAACCGACGCGGGGTAGCGCTGGTGGAGGATGACGTCTATGCCGAGGTCTATTTCGGCCGTGAGCGGCCAAGGCCCATCAAATACTGGGATACCCGGGGCGAGAGCCTGCTGTGCAGCTCCTTCTCAAAGTGCCTGGCACCGGGCTTTCGGGTCGGCTGGGTGGTGGCGGGTCGCCACGCCGAGCGGGTGCAGCGGCTGCAGTTGATGTCGACCCTCTCCACCAATGTGCCCAGCCAGCTGGCGCTGGCCGAGATGCTGCGCCAGGGCGGGGTGGATGCCCACTTTCGCCGGCTGCGCCACACCCTGGCCCAGCGCCAGCAGCAGATGCGGGCCGCCCTGCTGCGCCTGCTGCCGGGTGAAGTGAGCATCTCCTCCCCCGATGGCGGCTATTTTCTCTGGCTCGAGTTTGACCCGCGCCTCGACAGCCGCGCCCTGCACGCCCGGGCGCTGGCCAGCGGTTTCTCGCTGGCCCCCGGCGCCCTCTTCTCCAGCAAGGGGCTGCACAACCACTGCCTGCGACTCAACAGCTCCCATCCCTGGAGCGAGCAGCTGGAGGCGGCCCTCACCCGGTTGGCCGAACTTATTCACCAACAGCTGGACACAGCTCCCGCCAAGGACCAAAAGGCCCCATGACGGGGCCTTTTCCTTGCGAAATTATCCGGTTGAAACGGGCTTATCTGGCCATGGTCTGTGACAGTATCTTGAACCCCAACCTCTCGTAGAGCGCCTTGGCGCGCTCGTTGAATGCCATCACCTCCAGCCGCAACTGGCTGGCGCCCTGCGCCTTGCCCCACTCATCGCAATGGGCGATCAGCGCCTTGCCGATCCCCCGGGAGCGGTGCCCCTCATCGACCACCAGGGTGCCGATGCGGCAGATGGGCTCCTTGCTCAGAAACGGGATGGTCTCGTTGATGTCGATACGGGCGGTCAGAAAGCCCGCCACGGATCCCTCCTGCTCGGCCACGCAAAACAGGCGCCCTTCGGCGGCGATGGCTGCCAGCAGAAAGGCCCGCTCCTCGGGGGATGGCGGGCAGAATACCTGCGGCGCCTGCGCGAAGTGGATCTCCCCTATCTGCCGATTCAGCTCGAGGATGGCGTCTATGTCCTGCTCACGTGCCTTGCGTATTTCCAATGAATGCTCCTTGCCTCTGTGTCCTGACGATGATGTGCCCTGGCGATGAGACGGTCTCATCTGCTCCCTTTGACCCGGGCTCCATCATAGTGGCTGCCCGGCCAGACAAGAAGGGGCGCAGCAGCCTTTGGCAGGCATCTGAAAACAACAAGGCCCCGTCACGGGGCCTTATCGACAATCCATGTACTGAGCGGGGGGTCAGGCGGGGGCATCCAGCTGGGCCACCTGGCGCTCAATGCTGCCTTTGAGGTTTTCATCGAGCTTAAGGGCGCGCGCCAGCTCGTCCAGATAACCGCGCTCCATGAAGTGATCCACGTCGATGGCAAGCAGGGAGGCGAGATAGACCTCGGTGGCCAGCTCCATGTCGGTCACCTCTCGCGCCAGAGCGTGGGGATCCAAGGGGCGAGCCAGTTCGGCATCAATCCAGCGCGCCGCGTCGCTCTGGCCCTGCTCGGTCAGGTACTGCTGGATCTTCTGACGCTCGTCGTTGTCGATATGGCCGTCGGCCCGGGCCGCCGCCACCATGGCGCGCACCAGGAGGGCGGCTCTGGCATCCAGCGCATTGCCCTGCAGGGTATCGAGGGGCTGGGTCGGCTGGGCCGGGGCAGACTGCTGGGCCTGCCAGTCCTGATAGAGTTTGTAGGCCAGGCCGCCGAGGGCCGCTGCGCCGCCCACCGCCGCCACCTTGCCGCCATATTTGCGCACCTTCTTGTTGCCAAGCAGCAGGGCCATGGCACCGGCGGCGAGGCCCCCTTGCGCCATCCCCTTCATCTGCGCCTTGCGGCTGTCGCCACCTTCGTTGAGCCAGCCCTTGCCAGCTCCCATCAATTGCTCCAGCATTTGTTTCATGGGACCTCCTCGTTGGATGGTGAACCATGCTGAACCTGCCCCACTGAACTCAAGGTGAATGGATGCCACTGCCCCGCCTGCTGTCGCTGACCCTGCTGACCCTGATGGCGTTCGCCGCCAACTCGGTGCTCTGCCGGCTCGCCCTGTTCGAAGAGCGGATGGATCCCGCCCTCTTCACCCTGCTGCGCCTGACCAGCGGCGCCCTGGTGCTGGTGTTGCTGTGCGGCGCGCGCCAAAAATCCCCCCGCCAGGGGGACTGGGGCGGCGCCCTGGCCCTCATCACCTATGGCGCGGCGTTCTCGTTCTCCTACCTCACCCTGACCGCGGGCACCGGCGCCCTGCTGCTGTTTGCCGCCGTCCAGCTCAGCATGCTGGCGCCGCCCCTGTTGCGCGGGGAGGCTCTGCCCCGCCGCCAGTGGCTCGGTCTGCTGCTCGCCATGGCGGGCCTGGTGGTGTTGCTGCTGCCCGGCCTCAGTGCGCCGGATCCGCTGGGGGCGGCCCTGATGATAGTGGCCGGCATCGCCTGGGCCGGCTATACCCTGCGGGCCTCGCGCTTTGCCGACCCGGTCGCCGCCAACGCCGGCCACTTTCTGCGCGCCAGCCTGCCGGCGACCCTGCTCTATCTGCTGCTGGGGCAACTGCAGGCCAGCCCCGCCGCCATCGGCTATGCCCTGGCCTCGGGGGCGCTGGCCTCCGGCCTTGGCTATGCGCTCTGGTATCTGGTACTGCCCCACCTTGGCCGCACCCTGGCCGCCAGCGTCCAGCTGCTGGTGCCCCTGCTCGCCGCCCTGGCCGGGCTCATCTGGTTGGATGAGTCCTGGTCGCTGCGCTTGGTATTGTCGACCCTGGGCATCCTGGGGGGGATCGCCCTGGTCATCGCCGGACGCCCCCCATCAGGAGAAAAATCATCATGAAGATGCTCGTATTGCTGCTCGGTTGTGCCCTCTCGCTCCCCCTGCTGGCCGCAGTGGAGGACAGAGATGCCAAACAGGCCAAGCTGGATGCGGCCTGCCAGCAGGCCCAGCAACAGCTGGTCGAACAGGGCAAGCAACAGCGGATCGACGCCTGCATCAAGGCGGGCGGCAAGGCTGCCAAGTGCCAGCAGGAGTTCGCCAGCTTCGGCCAGCGCGAGGGCAACAAGCGGCCCGATCTCAACAACCTGGCCCCCTGCCAGCAGGCTGATGCCTATCGCAAGAGCTACCGGCAATGACCCTCAATCAAGGAGACCCCATGACCCCACCCCGCGAGCTGACCCTGCAGTTTCTGGCCGAGCCCGCCGATGTGAATTTCGGCGGCAAGGTGCACGGCGGCATGGTGATGAAGTGGATCGATCAGGCAGGTTACGCCTGCGCCGCCGGCTGGTGTGGCGGCTATGCGGTGACCGTCTATGTGGGGGGGATCCGCTTTCTGCGCCCCATCCAGATAGGCCAGCTGGTGGAGGTACACGCCCAGGTGATCCACACCGGCACCACCAGCATGCACCTGGCGGTGGATGTCTACAGCCGCCACCCGACCCAGCGAGAGCGTCACAAGACCACCCACTGCATCATCATCTTCGTGGCCATGGACGAGCACGGCAAGCCGACCCCGGTGCCCCAGTGGCAACCGCAGAGCGAGAGCGATCGGCAACTGCAGCAGTACGCCCTCAAATTGATGGCCCTGCGCGAGCAGATCGATCAGGAGATGCGCCAGCACCTCTAGCCGGGTCACCCGCAACAGCAGACAGGTCCCCATCCGGGAGCGGCCCTGTATAATGGCGTTTTCCCCGTTATGGAGTCTGTCATGTCATTGGAAACTGCCCCGCCCGAGGTCCAGCTCGCGGTGGATCTCATCGAACTGCTGGAGACCAACCGGATTGAGCCGGCCCTCGCCCTGGCGGCGCTGGCCATCGTCTCCGCGGACTATCAGCGCAAGCTCAGTGAAGGCAAGGAGTGCTGAGCAAGGTTGCCTTGCCACCCATCGCGTACAGGAGGTGTCATGACGGATCCCATCCGTTTTGAAACCGGCCGCCCCATGCAGCTTGCCGGCCTGCGCCGTCACCATGCCTTCGCCCACGCCGACTTCAGCGGCCAGTGGCGCGATTTCAGCGCCCTGGGTCCGCTGCCGGGCCAGCTGGGCGAGCATGCCTATGGCGTCATCTGCGGCGTGACCGCCACCGAGTGCGAATACATGTGTGCGGTGGAGGTCGCCGCGCTGGAAGTACTGCCCAAGACGCTGGGGCGGATGCGCATCGAGCCCCAGACCTATGCCGTCTTCCTGCATCGGGGGCATGTCTCGACCATGCCGCACACCTGGCAACAGGCGCTGGAGTGGCTGGCGCAGTCCGCTTACCAGTCGGCCCACAAACCCGACTTCGAGCGCTATGGCGCCGCCTTTGACCCGGACACCGGCAGCGGCGAAGTCGAACTCTGGCTCGCCGTGCTGCCGCGCCAGGCCATCGCCTGAACATACCGCGCTCTGCCCTGGTAAACCGGCCAGGTTTAACCCAGACGAGGGGCTGACTCGGCGCACGGGCGGTGCAAGGATATGGCTCCCCTACTGCCCGAGAGTTGTTATGGATAACCAGGAATGTCTCGACCAGGCTGGTCTCTGGAGCCGCTCCGCCCGCATCATGACGCTGGCCTGCCTCATCGTCTTCATGGCCCAGATGGCCACCACCGTTTACCTCCCCTCCCTGCCCGTGGTGATGACGGATCTCGCCATGACCCGGCAGGGGGCCGAGCTCTCCATCTCGCTGTTCGTCATCGGCGCCGCCCTGCCGGTGCTGTTCTGGGGCGCCGCCGCCGATCGTTACGGTCGCCGGCTGCCCCTCGCCCTGTCACTGCTGCTGTTTGTCGGCCTCAGCCTGCTGCTGGCCACCACCAGCCATGGGCCGCTGCTCTTGATCCTGCGCACCCTGCAAGGGGTAGCGGCCGGCGGCGCGGCCATCATCGCCCGCATCCTGGTGCGGGATCACTGGCACGGGGATGAGCTGGCGCGCCGCCTCTCGGTGCTCTCCATCGCCTTCATCACCGCCCTCGGCGGCGGTCAGTGGATAGGCGGCCTCATCAGCCGCTATGTCCATTGGCAGCTGGGATTCGTGCTGATGGCCGGGGTCGGTGTGCTGGCGCTGCTCTTGATGAGCAGCCTGCCGCTGCAGGGGCCCAATCCGGCGGCGACGGGCAGCGGCATGTGGGCCCGTTACGCCAGCCTGCTGCGCCGCCCCGGCTTTTTCTGGCCGGCCTGCGCCGGCGGCATCGGCTTTGCCATCACGGTGACCCTGCAGGAGGTGAGCCCCTTCGTGCTGCAGCAGGGGTTTGCCCTCGAGGTCACCACCTTCGGCAGCCTGGGGTTGCTGATCGGTATCGCCTACTTCGCCGGCGCCATGACGGTCAACCGGCGGGTCGCCCGGGTGGGAGGCCGCCAGCTGATGCGCCAGGGGGCCGCACTCATACTGCTGGCGGCCAGCGGCATGCTGCTGCTCTGGGCACTGGGCGCCCTGCAGGGCAGCGGTGGATTGGTGGCCATGATGACCTGCTACTGCCTCATCATCTTCGGGCAGGCGGTGCTCTTTCCCAACAGCATGGCGCTGGCGGTGAGCGATGGCCGCGAGCACGGCGCCTACGCCATGGCCCTGTGCGGCTTCCTGCAGCAGGGAGTGGCCGGGGTAGCCGCCGCCGGCGCCACCCTGGTGAGCCATCATGGTGCCTGGGCCCCGCTCGTCTTCACCCTGGCGCTCATCACCCTGCTCATCGTGCGCACCAGGGTGCGCTAAGCAGGCCCCTGCCTGCGTCCCCTCACCGCTCAGCGGGCCCCATCACCCGATCACACAGGCTGATGAGGGCCTCGCAGAGGCGCATGAGCGGCTCGCCGCGCTCCGCCCCCAGGTGCAGCGCCAGCTCAACCGGCGCCACCGCCGGCCAGTGGATCAGTTCCTGCTGATCCGGCTGCAGCAAGCGCCGGGGCAGCAGGCTGACTCCGATCCCGGCGCTCACCGCCCCCTGCAGGCTGGCCAGGCTGGCGCTGACGTAGGCGATGCGCCAGCGCCGCCCCATCCCGTCGAGTGCCTCGGTCAGCTGCCGCCGATAAAGCCCTTCGCTCGGGAACACCACCAGCGGCAAGGGATCCCGCTCGCTGGCGGGCCAGGCACGGCTGTCGACCCAGGCCAGCGGTTCGCGCCAGCAGGCGCGCGGCGCCCCCTGTCCCCGCGCCTGTTTGACCAGCGCCAAGTCCAGTTCGCCAGCCTCGAAGCGTTGCCAGATCTCGTGGCTGAGGCCGCTGTGCACCTCCAGCCGCACCTGCGGGTAATCGCGGGCAAAGGCCGCCAGCACAGGGGCGATGGCACCGGCGGCAAAATCCTCCGGCACTCCCAGGCTCAGCTGCAGGCTGGCCTCAGCCACCTGCTCCTCGGCCCGGGCCAGCAAGGCCAGGATGCTGCGGGCCAGCCCCAGCAGCTTCTCCCCCTCTGCCGTGGTCACCACCTGGCGACCGGAGCGGTCCAGCAGCGGACAGCCGAGCTGCTGTTCGAGCCGCCGCATCTGCTGGCTGATGGTGGACTGGGTGAGGTGCACCCGTTCACCGGCGCGGGTAAAACTGCCGCTGTCGACGATGGCGACAAAGCTGCGCAGCAAGAGGGGATCCAGCATGGTGACTCCATTTACAAAACCACTGCATGCCATTCTATCATTTAATTTCCCCATGACTGGCTTCCCCGCTAGGCTGGTCTCCTCCCATTCCCTTGCCTCGAGGATCCGCCATGCCCCACTCCCTTGTCGAACCCGCCGGCTCACGCCTGATCGCCTCGCTCACCACCAACCCCACTCATCAGGAGTGGCTGGAGCAGGCGCTGCAACTGGCCCTCCATAACCGCCAGCAGGGGGGCAGACCCTTTGCCGCCCTGCTGGTACGAGACAACCAGCTGGTGACCAGCGCCGTCAACGGCATGCACCAGGATGGCGACCCCACCCGCCACGCCGAGCTGGAAGCCCTGCGCCAGGCCAGCCAGGTCGGGCCGCTGGCGGGCGCCATCGTCTACGCCAGCGGTCACCCCTGCCCCATGTGCCTGAGCGCCCTGGTGATGAACGGCATCGCCGCCGTCTATTACGCCTTCGATAACGAGGATGCGGCCCCATTCGGCTTTGACAGCACGGCCGCCTACCAGAAGCTGGGCCTGCCCCTCGCGCCGCCCCCCCTGCCGCTCATCAAGCTGCCGAGCCCGCTGGCCGCCGCCGAGCTCTATGGTGCACAAAGTCATGCTTGAGGCCCGCATCGATGCGCGCCAGCAGCAGGCCCTGCTGGTGCTGGTGATCCTGATCGGGCTCAACCTGCGGCCGTTTCTCACCGCCATCGGCCCCCTGAGCCGCGACATTGCCGAGGCGCTCGGGCTCGGCATGGATACCCTGGCCTGGCTGACCCTGCTGCCGCTCTGGCTCATCGGCGGCGGTGTGCTGCTCACCCCGGTCCTGCGCAGTCGCAGCGGGCCGCGCCAGTTGCTGGGGGCGGCCCTGCTGCTGCTGGGCATGGGCAGCGCCATGCGCTTCGAGGCGGCCAGCGGCGCCCTGCTCATCGCCAGCGCCGCCCTCTGCGGGCTGGGTTCGGCCCTGGTGCAGGGGGTGCTGCCCGGCCTCATCAAGCAGGCGTTCGCGCAGAAGGTGCCGCTGGTGATGGGCATCTTCTCGGCCTGCATGATGGGGGGCGGAGCGCTGGGTGCCAGCCTCACCCCGCAGCTCGCCGCCCGGCTCGACTGGTCCCAGGCGCTGGCGCTGTGGAGCCTGCCGGTGCTGCTGGCCATGGGCTGGCTCGGCTGGCGGGTACGGCTGCCCGCAGCGCCGGTGGCAATGTCCGGCGGCGGCGAGCAGCGCCTCATCAGCCTGCCCCGCAGCTGGCTGCTGATAAGCTGCTTTGGCATCATCAACAGCGGTTACGGCATCGTCGTGGCCTGGCTGGCGCCGGCCTACATGGCACAGGGCTGGAGCCCCCAGCAGGGGGGCGAGCTGGTGGCCTGGCTGGCACTGGCCCAGACCGTGAGCGGCCTCGGCCTGCCGCTGCTGGCCGCCCGCCGGCTCGACCGCCGCCCCTGGATGGGATTGGCCATCGCCATGCAACTAGCGGGCTTTGGCGGCCTCTGGCTAGCGCCGACTGCCGCCCCCATCCTCTGGTGCATGCTGTGCGGCGCCGGGCTTGGCGGCAGCTTCTCCCTCATCATGGTCATCGCGCTGGATCACCTGCCGGACCCGCGCCGCGCCGGCACCCTCAGCGCCCTGATGCAGGGGTTCGGCTTCATGCTGGCGGCCACCGGCCCCTGGGTAGCGGCCCGCCTGCATCACCTGAGCGGTGACTTCGCCGCCGCCTGGCAGTGGCAGCTGGCCGGCCTGGTGCTGATGAGCCTGCTGGTGCTGCGCCTGGATCCGCGCCGCTACCCCAGCGCCATGAAGCTGAGCACACCATCTCCCGCCCCCACGCCCATCAGCTGATCTGTGCTCGCCTCCTCTTCCCTAGATGAGGAGGCTGGCTCACCCCCCTGCTATTCCTTCCCATCCTTTGCTCGCTTTCCGGTATCGGGCCAGCTGAGCAAATTATCAGCAAATCACTTCATATCCATTTGATTTGTAACACATTAAATCTTCCCATATGGAGGGTTGTGCTGCCATATGAGCCCATTAAGGTAAGGCACTCAGACGAGAATTAATCTCGTTTCGTCTGACAGGGAAGAGGCTGTATTCATCAGGGAGGAGAGCGCCACGCGCCAGTGGCTTTGCTATCACACAAAGGAAATCACATGCAGACAAACACAAAATGGGCTTCTCTACTCGGTGGCTTGGCCATGCTAGGCGGTGCCATCTCACCGGTCATGGCCGACGAGTCATTCAACCTGTGGCAGGAGTGCGCCACCCGCTGCACCTTGGATCTGGCCCAGGGGGTGCGCGCCAGCCAGCTCGATGTCGCCAGCCTGCTAGGCGGACAGACCGATTCCGGGGTATTGCACTACTCCATGGTATTGGAGGAAGGGGGAGACAGCCTCAAACTGGCCCTCGGCAATGCGCTGACCCTGCGCACGGATGGCACCACCATCACCCTGACCAGCGCCACCGCGGGCAAGGGCCCACGCACCTACAGCTATACCCGCCAGGGACGCGGCAACTGGTCACTGCACTGGCTGGTTCCCGTCGGCGACGATGCCCCCGCCAGCATCAAGGTCTTCTTCCATGAGCTGGATGCAGGATCCGAGGTGAGCCATATCTCCCCCATCTACAGCATCGAAGTGAGCGACGACCTGCTGCGTACCATGGCCAGCAACTCGACGCTCTTCGTCAGGCACGTGGAAAACAACGAGATCAATCGCAACCTCACCCTCAGTGCGGCCGGGGTCGGCTTCGTGGCGGCGCCCACCCAGCACAGCCGTCAGAAACGCTGGAGCGAGTGGCATACCGGCAAGGTGCTGTGCCTGCTGGATCCGCTGGATGCGGTCTACAACTATCTGTCGCAGCGCACCTGCAACCTGGGTGATACCTGGGAAGGCAAGGTCTACCGGGTATTGGCCGGGGCACCCGCCTCTCACGACACCCATATCGTGCCGACCGCCATCAGTCATCGGCTGCACTTTGCCAAGGGAGACGGTCTGGCGGCCCTCACCACCCATCAGGTTTGCGCCATCCCCCTTGAATCCCTGGCCAGAAGCCGTCAACCCAGAGGCTGGGAAGAGCTCAGCCAGTGCGGCTATCCGGTCCACAATCTCGTCACCCTCTATCTGCTGACCCGCCTGCCATGGTCCCAGCTTGATACCGTGATCACCCAGGCGCTGGCCAACACCACGCCAGAGGATGGCTCAACCCCACGAGGGCAGCTGGCGCAAGCCATTCGGGAAAACCCGGCCCAGGCACGGCTGGCCCTGAGCATGGCGGCCGCCCAGAGCGATGCCTTCAGCCACCAGCAGGCGGGCAATAGCCAAGAGCAGGCCGCCAGCGCTGACGTGGTCAATCTCACCTGCCCCGCCGCCGATCTCAACTGCCTGGCACCGGCCGACAGTGCCGATGCCCTGCAGGAGCGGGACTATCCGAACGGTGCCAGCTTCCTGGGTGACGGGGACGAGGTCAGCTTCAGCACGGCCGGTACTCGCAACTGGTCGGTGACCCGCCTGGAGCAGGCCCATCGCCAGCTGCTGGCGCGCGGTTATCTCTTCGTCGGTTATCACGGCACCTTCCTCGAAGCCGCCCACAGCATAGTGTTTGAGGGGGTACATGAACGGGATCAATCCTCCATCGCCCCCTGGCAAGGCTTCTATGTCGCCGGCGATCCGGCCCTCGCCTACGGTTACGCCCAGGATCAGGAAGCGGATGCCCGTGGCCGTATCCGCAATGGCGTGCTGCTGCGGGTGTATGTGCCCCGCACCGCGCTGCCCCACCTCTACGCGACCCAGCAGACCCTGGCCGATCCCGGCGCCGTCGATGAGGTCGGCCGCCTGATCGGTCATCCCCTGCCGCTGCAGCTGGAAGCCATCACAGGACCGGAAGAGGAGGGTGGCCGCCTGGAAACCATTCTGGGTTGGCGGCTGGCGGAGCAGGCGGTGGTGATCCCCTCCACCATACCGACGGATCCGCGCAACGTCGGCGGCGATCTTGACCCTGCCAGCGTGCCTCAGGAAGAGAGCGCCATCAGCACCCTGCCTGATTACGCCACCCAGCCCCGCGACGAGCTCTGAATCGCGGGTCATCGATACAAAAACACCGGCCTGTGGCCGGTGTTTTTTACTGTCAACGCGGGGAGTGAGAGGGCGCCTAGCGCCCCTTCTTCTGCCGCCCACCCTGACCGGCGCGCGGCTTGCCGGCGGCCGGTTTGGCCCCCTTGTTCGGGGCGCCTTTGCCTGCGCTCCCTTTCGTTGCGCCGCCTTTGCCGGCAGCACCCTTGCCTGCCGGGGTCCGTTTCTCGAACGCCTCCGGGCCCGGCACATTGGGGCGACCCCCAATCTCGTGATCGTCGTCGCGCCGTGGCTTCTTGCCCGGTGCAGACTTGCCGCCTTGCACCGCAGGTGCCTTGGGTTTGCCACCCTGAGCATTGGCCGGTTGCGCCCCCTTGGCCGGTTTCACCTCGGAGGAGGAGTCTTCAATCAGCTTGAACAGCTCGATCAGCTCGTCACCGTCGAGATCGCGCCACTCGCCCACCGGCAGCCCCTTGAGGCTGACGTTCATGATGCGGATGCGCTCAAGCTTGGTCACTTCGAAGCCGAAGTGCTCGCACATGCGGCGGATTTGGCGGTTCAGCCCCTGCACCAGCGTGATGCGAAACACGAACGGCGCCTCTTTCTTCACCTTGCACTTCTTGGTGACGGTGCCGAGGATCGGCACCCCGGCCGCCATCCCTTTGATAAAGTCGTCGATCACCGGCTTGTCGACGGTCACCAGATACTCTTTCTCGTGATCGTTGCCCGCCCGCAGGATCTTGTTGACCAGATCGCCGTGGTTGGTCAGGAAGATGAGCCCCTGGGAGTCCTTGTCGAGCCGGCCGATGGGGAAGATGCGGGTGCTGTGGTTGACGAAGTCGACGATGTTGTCCTTCTCCCCCGCTTCGGTGGTGGAGACGATGCCCACCGGCTTGTTGAGGGCGATGAAGACCAGGCTGTCCGCCTCGCGCGGCTCGATCACCTGACCGTTGACCTTGACCAGATCCCCGGCAAACACCTGATCCCCCACCCCGGCCCGCTTGCCGTTGATGAAGACACAGCCCTGCTCGATGAAGCGATCGGCCTCGCGACGCGAGCAGATGCCGCTCTCGCTGATGTATTTGTTCAGACGCATGGATTCATCAGCCAGCATGGGTCACCTGCCAGCGGCCCACGGCCTGCGCATGTCTCATCAGAGCGCGGGATGGCCGGCTCACCAGGTCAAAATTGTGCATATCACTCCATCTTTAAAACCGGCCGAGGTCGGCCTTGTCAGCAAAAAACGCCGGCACATTAGCACATTGCTCTGCCGCACACGCAGGATAGTTGCACCCGGCCCCTCCCGCTTCCCGCAAAATGCGCGCCGCGTCACGCCAAAACGGTGCGCCATGCGTCTCCATATAAACGGCGCAGCAGGCGGCAAGTGCCGCCATGAAAGCGCCTTATCCCCAGACCTGACAATGCCCAATGCCTCCCCCCCTGGCGCCCCTCATTAACCTCATCCCGGCCTGCTGCCTGTACTTATCATCTTGTTTCCCTTAGGCTTTAAGCCAGCTTTCGAGCTTTAGTACGGCTGCCGTGGACGCGGGGCCGTCTCTCTTTTATCAGTGCCAAGGACTCGCCCATGCTGGCTCGCACCCGCCGCCTCGTTCGCCGCCTTCTTCTCAGCCTGCTGGGCTTGCTGCTGCTCGGCTGGGCCCTGATCGCCTACTTCGCCTGGCAGGCCGAACCGCTGCAACCCTGGCACACCCTGGTGCCGCCCGAGCTCAGCGCCGAGCAGCTCGATGACAGCGACTGGCAGGCCTATCTGGCCCACGAGCAACAGCTGTTCGAGCTGGTGACCAGGGAAGTGATCGCCAGAACGCCGCCGGAGCAGCAACTCGACAGCAATCGCTACTATCAGGATGCCCCTATCAATCCGGCTCATTTTGCAACCGACTGGAACCGCTCCTATCTGCTGCGCCCGAGCGGCGAGGTGAAAGGGGTGGCGGTGTTCCTGCACGGTTTGACCGACTCCCCCTACAGCCTGCGCCACCTGGCCCAGCGCTACCGCGAACAGGGCTTCATCGCCCTGGGGCTGCGCATTCCGGGCCACGGTACCGTGCCGGCCGGGCTGGTCGACATCGACTGGGAGACCTGGCTGGCCGCCACCCGGCTGGCGGTGCGCGAGGCCAGGGTACTGGCGCCAAGCCCGCTGCCGCTGCATCTGGTGGGGTTTTCCAACGGCGGCGCACTGGCGGTGAAATATGCGCTCGATGCGGAAGGTGACAAGACCGTCACGCTGGCAAGGCCGGATCGGCTGGTGCTTATCTCCCCCATGATAGGGGTGACCCGCTTTGCCCGCTTCGCCGGCCTCAAGGCGGTGCCCGCCCTGCTGCCCGCCTTTGCCAGCGCCGCCTGGCTCGACACCATGCCGGAGTTCAACCCCTTCAAGTACAACTCGTTTCCGGTCAACGGCGCGCGCCAATCCTACCGGCTGACCCACGCCATCCAGCAGCAGGTGCGTGAACAGGCCGCCAGCGGCGAGTTGGCGGCCTTCCCGCCCACCCTTACCTTCCAGTCGGTGATGGACTACACCGTCAGTACCCGCTCCATCATCGCCGATCTCTACCACTTCCTGCCTGCCAACGGCAGCGAGCTGGTGCTGTTCGACATCAACCGCGGCACCCTGTTCGGCCCGCTGCTGAGCAGCGCCTCCGAGCTGGCGCTGAGCCACCTGTTGCCGCGCCCGCCGCTCTCCTACCGGCTGACGGTGGTGGGCAACCAGGCCCCCGCCAGCACCCGCACCCAGGCCAGCAGTTTGCCGGCCGGCGGCGGGCCTGAGCAGATCCAGCCTCTCGACATCGACTACCCCAGGGAGATCTACTCCCTCTCCCACGTGGCCCTGCCCTTCCCGATGGATGACCCCCTCTACGGCATGGCGCCACGGCCCGAGCAGCACGAGCAATACGGCATCAATTTGGGGGGGTTGGCCCTGCGCGGTGAGCGCGGGGTGCTGATCGTCAACCCCGGCGCCCTCACCCGCACCTCCTCCAACCCCTTCTTCCCCTATCTGCAGGAGAAGGTGATAGAGACGCTGACCGCGCCTGCCCAACCGCCGGCCGGCAAACAGCCAACCCCGGTCTGGGACAGCGAAGACGAGGCCGCCTATCAGGCGGAGCGGGAAGCGTTTCTAAACGATGGGCAGGAGAGCGAGGCTCCCTTCTAGGCTATGTTCCTCAAGTGGTTGTTCAGGAAGGGGAGAGGCACCGGCCTGAGGCCGGTGTTTGATTAATATTTTGATTCAAGAATGATTATCATGAACCAATGAGGTTAAGTGCCCTCTAATTTCTTCATGAACTTTTCTATCTGCTGAAAAAACCGCCTTTCTATTCCCTCCTTTCAACTCAATAACTAGATATGGAGGGGTTGCCATCATTACAAATCCAGTTTTATTATCACTAAATCGGAATGTACCTGCATTATAGCCAAATAATCCTATTCCGTTCTTCCGAAGAGTTGGTTTATCATGGCGAGGTAACGTCATATCATATACATCTGATACGTGCTCGATATCATTAAAAATGAAGGTCTCATTGTACATAAGACTAGATAATGTGATCGAATTATTATCTATAATCACTTTAGATGATACGATTTGTAGTGTACCTATCATTAGGAGCACGCTACCTAATGCAAGGGAAAACATTGAAACTCCGAAGGATAGCCTCTTTGTAAAAATAAATTCCGAGCCAGAAGTAAATACTACAGGTAAAATAAAAAGCATTAATACAGCATATGCAATACTTTGAATCGACCAAGGAATATCATAGGTCATTGTACTTCTCCTACAACTCCAAGGGAGTCAAGAACAATATTATCAAGAACTCTTAGTGCCGTCTCTTGTTGTTCATCGGTAATACTTACCATCCCTAGATTTATTACAGCTTGGAGAACGGCTCTTGCTTCTTTTCTCTTGAAATCAACAATCGCTTTACTGTAAAGAATGGGTGTTTCAGATTGCTTGGAAAACGCTTCTATTAATGATAGTTGATCTCTCATGGATCTCTCAAGACTCCCCACTGAGTATGGCTCATGGCAGTTTACACCGCATCCATCAATAGTCACTGCTACGTTCACAGCTACCGAAATTTGAACGGCTACGTTAAGTGCTGCTGCGACGTTGATTGCTGCTCCAGCATAGGTAGCAACAGCAACTGCGATGAATGCAACACACGCTGCTGCCTGTATGGAGATGGTATTCACCTGACAGTTGCCCACAAAAGGGAGTGGTCATACGGCTTCAAACCGGATAACAAAACG